>JBBRKB010000074.1:0-12463 GCA_038218385.1 Cytophagales bacterium
ATCAACAGTTGCTACGCTTTTTTTCTCGCGAATAATTTTAACATGGGGATTAGGATTTATCCTGCCAATGGCAAACATATCAACATACGTCTTAAGTCGGGCGACACCATGCGAATCAATTCCGCGTAAGTCAGCGGTACTTAAAACATCCGAAGCTTGAATAGCATCTTGCTTCGGTACATTATAATATTGAAAGACCTCTGATGTGAAATCTTTTAGATAGTCTGCGGAAAAGGTAATGTATGTAACCAATTCCAACAGCTAGTAAACAGCCACGGCTTCCTGACGTTGTTCCCCTAGCCCTTCAATGCCAAGTTTTATTACATCACCAGTTTTTAGAAATACAGGTGGCTTCATGCCAAGGCCCACACCTGCTGGTGTTCCCGTTGAGATTACATCACCCGGTAGCAACGACATGAACTGACTGAGGTAACTTACAATGAAGGGGATTTTATAAATAAGATTGGCAGACGTTCCATCTTGCATCATCACATCATTCACTTTCAACCAAAGACGAAGGTTGTTGAAATCTCCTGCCTCATCAGGCGTAACCAGGTAGGGACCTAGCGGTGCAAATGAATCACAGCTTTTTCCTTTCACCCATTGGCCACTGCGCTCGATCTGAAACTCACGCTCACTATAATCGTTATGCAAACAAAAACCAGCTACATAGTCCATGGCACTTTCTTCTTTCACATAGCTTGCTTTCTTTCCAATCACCACGGCAAGTTCAACTTCCCAATCTGTCTTTTGGCTTTTATGCGGAATGATCAAATTATCATTGGGACCCGTGATGGCAGAGGTTGCCTTAAAAAAAATAACTGGCTCGGGTGGCACTTGAGCACCTGTCTCTGCTGCATGGTCAGAATAATTCAGGCCAATGCAAATTATTTTTGAGGGTCGTGTGAACGGTGTGCCATAGCGCACCAACTCCGTAACCTCAGGAAGTTTAGCTAAATTTTTTTCAACCCAAAGGTTAAGTCGGTTGATACCATCAAGCTCAAAAAACTTTTCACCAAAGTCTTCGCCAAAAGATGATACATCATATAATTTATCTTGAATAACTACGCCTGTTTTTTCCTGGCCAGCGAGACCAAATCGTGCTAGTTTCATAATTGATTATCGGTTTATCGTATTGATTTATTATTTCTTTAAAAGGATCAGGTGTTTAATTTTATAAACCCTCCATCGATGGGGTAATCACATCCGGTAAGGAATGCCGCTTCGTCTGAACATAAATATAAGGCAAGCGCAGCAATCTCTTCTGCCTTTCCCATTCTTCCTATAGGTTGGGATTTAGACAACTTATCAAACATTTCTTTTTCTTTGCCTGGAAAATTCTTTTTCAAAAATCCATCTACAAAGGGTGTATGCACACGCGCTGGTGAAATGCTATTGCAACGAATATTATCCTGAAGATAATCACGCGCCACAGACAAGGTCATGCTCAACACTGCACCTTTGCTCATTGAATAAGCAAAGCGATCTGCAATGCCAAGCGTTGCTGCAATAGAGGCCATGTTTAAAATAACACCTCCACCCTTTTCTTTCATGTGCATCAACACCGGTTGCATCACATTGAAAACACCTTTCACATTTACCTGGAAGATCCTATCAATGTCTTCTTCAGAAGTTTTTTCAAGGTTTCCGATATGCGCTATCCCGGCATTGTTGATAACAATATCAATACGCCCTGCCGTGTTGGCAATATCCTCAATCAGTTTCTTGACCTGTATGTGATCGGCCACGTTGCAGGGATAGGCCGTTGCTTTTCCGCCTGAAGAAATAATTTTATCGACACAGGTTTTTGCTGCTTCTTCATTCAACTCAATGATGTGCACATTGGCACCTCTTGCTGCAAACATTTTAGAGATGGCTTCTCCAATACCACTTCCCCCGCCCGTAATAATGACGTTCTTACCTTGTAAACTAAAAATATCCATGTTTAATTTTTATCAAAGATAAACCGATCAATGAGTATGACCAGTCAAAAATATATCCCATTCGCCCGCCTGTCCATTCATGTGATCTTTTAAGAAGATAGCATACGATGGCTTTGCAGGTTTTTTCTTTAAAAGCATCCCGGCTTGTTCGGGGGTATAATCTCCTTTTTTTGCATTACACTTTTTGCACGCTGTTACCAGGTTTGTCCAGGCATCACGGCCACCACGGCCGCGCGGAAAAACATGGTCAATGGTAAGTTCCCTTCGGGTGCCACAATATTGACATTCAAAGTTATCGCGTTTAAAAATATTTTGCCGGGTAAGATTAACGCCCTTGTAGGGGGCGTTCACATAGCGGTTCAAGCGAATTACCGATGGCATCGGAAACGTCTGAGTGACAGAATGAAGTTTATGTCCATTGGCGGGTTTCACCAGTTCACTTTTATTTAGGTAGACGAGTATAAAGGCTCTCTCCACTGAACAAACCATCAGCGGACTAAAATCTTGATTCAGAACCAATACCCGACTATTCATCTTCAATTGATTTTTAATAAGCCCATTACTAAAGTCCAATCCAGAACTTCTTGGATGTAATATAAAATCATTCCCTTTAGCAACAAAGCACGATTTTACTTTAAAAAATATCCTCTTGGCTGATGACTGATTAATTTACCTCTGGAATAATGCGGCGGATAGAGGCGAGCGTATGTGATAAAACCTTTGTGTCGGGATTGGGTATTCCATCCGGTGTCATGTTATCAAGGCGAACTTTTCCAGAGCTATGAATAATACTACCGCTATTAAGAAGTATGCCGACATGGTTTATTTTTTCCGAAGAATCTTTAAAGAAGGCCAGATCGCCCGGATGGCAACGGGCTATATCGTCAATTAATTTACCCTGGTTACATTGCTGGCTAGTGTCGCGCAAAAGCTTATACCCACAGATCTTAAATACCATTTGAACAAAACCTGAGCAGTCAATTCCAAAAGGACTTTTTCCGCCCCATTGATAAGGCGAATTCAGGTAGCGTGTGGCGATGGTTTTCAAAAATTCAAATTCCCGTTTCAGCCCAAGGTTTTTTGCTTCACCATTAAAAGCAAATTGTTCCTCCATTCTAAACAACTCAGAACTTGAAATAGGAATAATACTTCCCATCAAAATAGGTAGCGCACTTTTATTGTAGAGGATGCTAGCAGTGAGATCGACCGTGATTTTAAACTCGGCCTTGTTACTGTAAAGAAAATATTCTTTGGAGACCGCATGATGTTGCTTACTGTCCATCCATCCTTCATAGTCATCAAACACAATGCGGATGCGCAGCCATTTTCCACTCGCGTCAACCTCAATGACTTCGTAGTGGTCGCCAAACAAAAGTTGCGTCACTTGCTCAGCACTATCCGCTGCCAACTTCCTTACCGGAACAAGACTCAGCCGACAGACGCCCCAATCAATAGCTTCCATGATTCAACAATAATTTCATATCAATACTTAATTCTGTCAAGCTCGCGTTTCACATCTTTTTCTTTAATGCTCTGACGTTTATCAAATGTCTTTTTACCTTTCCCTAAAGCAATCTCCAACTTCGCCAGTCCGCGCTCATTCACAAACAAACGCGTGGGGATTAGCGCAAGGCCTTTCTCATCAATTTTCGTTTCCAACTTCCTCAGCTCCGTGCGCTTAAGTAAAAGTTTCCGTTCCCTGCCTTCATCGTGGTTATAATGTGTGCCTTGTGCGTATGGTGAAATACGTATTCCTTTCACAAATAATTCACCCTTGCTAAAGTAACAATAGCCATCCAGTAAATTTACCTTGCCTTCTTTTATGGATTTAATTTCTGTTCCGCGCAACACAATGCCGGCAACATATTTATCAAGCAGCTCATAATTAAAACCTGCTTGTTTGTTTCGGATGTTAATGTTATCTGTAAACCGTTGCTTTGTCATAATACTAAAGGGGCATTCGGGCTAATGGTGCTACCGAAAGATCCACAAATTCTTTTCTGAGATATTTATAATGTGCTGCCATGGCAATCATGGCCGCGTTATCGGTACAATATTCAAATTTAGGAATGAATACTTTCCATCCATACCGTTCACCATCGGAGATAAGTGTAGCGCGTAAACACGAATTAGCAGAAACGCCACCTGCTATCCCTACATTTTTTATTCCCGTTTGCAAGGTAGCTTCACGCAACCTATTCATCAACATGTTGACTAATTGTCTTTGCAAGCTCGCACATATATCCGCCATTTTCTTCTCGATAAATGTAGCATCTTCTTTTACCTTATCACGAAGGAAATACAAAAATGCTGTCTTAATTCCACTGAATGAAAAATCAAGCCCTGGCATAGTGGTGCCCGGAAAAGAAAACGCTTTTTCATTCCCTTCACGTGCATTTTTATCGATCATGGGTCCACCCGGATACGGAAGGCCTAGAAGTTTTGCTGCCTTGTCAAACGCCTCGCCCACAGCATCGTCTTGTGTTTGGCCAATCACTTCCATATCGAGGTAATCATTTACCACCACCAATTGCGTGTGACCACCGCTCACGGTCAAACATAAAAAAGGAAATGTTGGCCGGGGCTCCTCGATAAAATGTGCGAGGATGTGAGCCTGCATGTGGTTTACCTCAATAAGCGGGATGTTGCGTGCAAGGGAAAGCCCTTTTGCAAACGACACCCCTACCAAAAGCGAACCCATAAGGCCAGGTCCACGTGTAAAGGCAATGGCATCCAAATCACCTGTTTTTACTGCCGCTTCATCCAGCGATTGCCGCACCACCTCAATAATATTTTGCTGATGTGCCCGCGATGCAAGCTCAGGGACAACTCCCCCATATTTTTGATGCACCGATTGCGAGGCAATACTATTATTAAGTACCTTGCCGTTGCTAATTACGGAAGCCGATGTTTCATCGCAAGAAGATTCAATTGCAAGGATGACGGGACTCATGAGCTGGATAAATGAACCTGCAAGTTATTAAAAATAGATTACGCAAAGCATTCGCTTATACCTTCAGCGGTATTGTTTTCATCCTTGTTGCCTCCTTTTTGGCGCTACAGATGCAACCGGTGCAAAATGCCATCATCGACCGCTTGCTCGGTGGCTTTTCGCGAAGCAGCAATTTTAAATCTTCTGTTGATAACTTTCGTGTGCTCTGGTTCGATAGGATTGAACTAGAAGGATTGACCGTAATCGATCCTGAAGGCAATGAAATGATCCACGTTAAGAGAGCCTTGATCAACTATAGCATTGTTGAATTAATAAATGGCAACAACGTTAACCTGGACGCACTCATACTCGACAGCGCTCAGGTATTTCTCACAAAGATTCATACAGGCGACACAACAACCGATCTGAACATGATCGTTCTCATCGATGAACTTAATAACCTGTCTAAAAGTGAAGGCAACGGAAGGCCACCACGCATAAATCTGGGCGAAGCGGTTATCAACCAAAGTCAGTTTACCTATATTGACCAATACCGGGACACCATTCGACATGGGTTCGATTATAATCATTATTCCTTATCCATTGATGAAGGTGCGCTTAACAACTTTATGGTGATGGGCGACACCATTGAATTTAATGTACTCACGCTTCTTATCGAAGATCAAAAAACAAAATTTAAAGTAAACCAACTGTCTACTTTTTTTCGCATTTCACAGTCATCGATGGAGTTTATCGGGCTTGACCTGCGTGCCGGCAAAAGTGTGGTCTCCGACACGATTATTTTTACATACGAAAGTCAACTCGCCTTCGATAATTTTGTAGATGAAGTCACCATCAACGCACACCTAAACAATACATTGATTTATCCTGAAGACCTGAACCAGTTTGCCTACGGCGCCAATCGAATAAACAAACCCATGACCCTTTCGGGGATTATCTCGGGCAAGGTCAACAAAATCAGGCTTGAAAAAATGGACCTTAACATTGGCGGCACACAAATGCTTGGTTCTCTTGCAATGGAGGGATTACCAAACCTTCCGGAGACCTTCATCATTCTTAACCTAAAAAATTCAACGTTCCGTTTTCAAGACCTCGATTTTCTTTTCAATGAAAATGTACTGAACCGACTGGAGCCGATCGGAGAATTACACCTTACGGGACAATTTTTAGGATACCCAACAGACTTTGTTGCCAATGGTGACATTCAAACTCAGCTCGGCCATGTGAGATCCGACATAAACTTTAAGGTGAATGAAGAAGATTTTGATAAATCAAATTATGCCGGGCGGGTGTCCTTGTACAATTTTGATTTAGGGCGCTACCTGAGCGACACCGCCATGTTTCAAAAAGTGACCATGGAAGGAAATGTAAAAGGATCAGGCCTTACCCGCGAGACTTCCGATTTTGTTTTGAATGGAAAAATAAGTTCGCTTGGCATAAAAGGGTACAACTATACAAATGTGGTTTCAAATGCCCGCTTCGCCTCACAGTTTTTCAGCGGCTCACTCACCATCAATGATCCCAATCTTCAATTTTCCACCAAAGGCTCAGTCGATTTACGTGAAGGTTTTAAAACCCTTCAGTTCCAAATGGATCTGGACACGGCTTTTCTCCAAGAACTTAAACTTTCAACCCAGAAAATTTTTCTTAAAACCAAACTGGATGCAAACATTGTTGGACTATCGCTGGATAGCCTGGTAGGGAATGCCCACTTTCAGGATTTTTATATCAAATACGAAGGTCAGGATATGAACTTAGAGGAAATAAACCTCGTCTCCAAACGTGATGGCACAAACCGACAATTTGAATTGCTCACAACCTTGCTAGACTTAAAAATTCAAGGCAACTATCAACTGACCAACCTTTACTACGACATTCAAGAGTTATTGGGTGAGATCATGCTTAACATCAATAACGATCAGGAAGTGATTTCAAAATATTATCAGGAAAAAAAACGACAGCCTGGAAATTACAAAACAAACATTGACATTAACGTACACGACATCCGCCCCATAAGCGAACTTCTGGCGATTGATCTTTACATCACTCCTGAAACAAAAGTTGAAGGCACCTATAGTAGCGGATATACCACCATCTTTCAGGGCCATACAGAAATTGACACATTGATTTATAATGGGAATACATTTTACACAACCAATGCTGAAGTCACTGCCTCCAAAATTGCCGACAGTGCAAGCGTGTTAGCGATGGTATACGTGGAATCATTACATCAGGAGTTTGGAAAATATGTACGCACCAAAGATTTGATATCGGAGGCCATTTGGAACAAAAGCCATATTGATTTTCAGGTAGACTGCGACCAGCAAGACCAACCTAATTATGTGCGCCTGAAAGGAGATATAGATTTTCTGCCCGACAGCACACTGGTTTCATTTCAACCCTCTACTTTACATCTACTTGAACGCGACTGGGTTTTCAATGCTGAAAATAAAATAACGATAAAGAAAAAAAACTGGTCATTCTATGATGTTGCGTTAAGCAACCAAACACAATCGTTGCTTCTCAATGGCGATATTTCAGAAGACCCTGATAAAAAATTATCCTTTGAAGTAAGTGATCTTGACCTCACCATCCTCAATGTTATTTCCCCTAATAAATTCACGGGTATCCTCAATGCGAAAGTGCAGATGGCAGAATATTTTTCAAGCCCCACCATAGAAAATGATATTTCCATTGACAGCCTCACCGTAGATGAATTTCTGATCGGAAACATTTCAGGCCGTAACGCATGGAACAATGCTGCTGAACGGTTTGAGGTCAATGTATATATCGAGCGTTTAAAGAAAAAAATTATAAACCTGCATGGAAATTATAACCCTGCCGATGCGGACAGTCCATTAGATCTTTTAGCTGAATTTCAAGATGCTAATCTTAAAATACTTGAGCCATTTCTGGCTGATCTGTTTTCCAATTTGGGGGGCACCATCACCGGAACTTTTGGTATAACAGGAAAACTGCTCGATCCGAAAATTGAAGGGGAAGCCACTGTAGTCCGCGGCCAGTTGATGGTAGAGTATACGAAAGCCCTTTACCAGATTGCAGGCATTGTTGGTCTAAAGAAAAATCAGATCTATTTTCAAAACCTCGACCTTACGGACACGTATAAAAACAAAGCAAAATTCAACGGCACCATCTACCATGATAATTTTTACAGCATGAGCCTTGACCTTCATGCCACCATGAAAAATTTTCAGGTACTCAACACGACTCCAAAAGACAATACATTGTTCTATGGACAAGGTTATGCTACGGGTGAGGTTTCATTCACTGGCCCGGTAGCCAATCTAAGAATTTCATCTAAGGCACAGACGGAAAAAAATACCCGCATATACATTCCGATCGGTGGCTCTGAGTCTACAGAGCAAAAAGACTTTATAAATTTTGTAAACTTTACAGACACTACACTTTCCGTTCAAACAAAAGGAAAGGAAAAGAAAAACAACAAAATAGACTTGACCGGAATCACCTTTGATTTAAACCTGGATGTGACACCCGATGCTTATTGTGAAATCATTATCGACATAAAATCTGGCGACATCATCCGCGGCCGTGGCAACGGTGACCTTAAAATACAACTCGATACAAAAGGCGAGTTTAATATGTTTGGAGGTATTGAGTTCACAGAAGGTTGGTACAACTTTACCTTGTATGATATTATCAACAAAGAATTTGAAATACAACGTGGAAGCAGAATTACCTGGTATGGAGATCCTTACACAGCTAACATGAACATCAATGCAAATTATAATCAGATGGCTTCGCTTTCACCGCTCACATCCGATCCAACCATTGCCAACTCCCCAGAACTCAAGAGAAAATACCCCGTGCAGGTAAAACTAAACCTCGAAGGCCCCATGCTATCACCTCAGTTTGTGTTTGATATTACTGCAACGGATTTACCCAAGTCAGTCAGTTCCGAAACCGGTGTGAGTCCTGATTTTTTATTTCAATCGTTCAAAAACAACCTGGATGAACAAGGCTTAAAGAAACAGGTCTTCAGCTTGATTGTCTTGCGTAAATTTTCACCACCCGAATCATTCGATACCAGTGGCACACTTTACAACAGTGTGAGCGAGTTGTTATCAAACCAACTTTCTTATTGGATGAGTCAGGTAGATGATAACCTGGAAATAAATGTTGACCTCGGCACCATGGACCAGGAAGCGCTTAACACATTTCAACTCAGGCTTTCTTATACATTTTTAAATGGACGCCTTCGCGTAACGGGTGATGGCACCTTTGGCAATACATCACCTTATGCTACGCAGCCGGGGAAGTCCAATCCCAATTCAGTAGCAGGTGACTGGACCATCGACTATTACCTGACAGCCGATGGAAAATTCAAAGTGCGTATGTATAGCCGCACTAACTATAACCAGTTGGCCACCTCCCTTAATAACCAAAGTTATATTACCACAGGTGTGAGTTTGCAACACATACAAAGTTTTAATGAGTTTAAAGACCTCCTAAATTCACGAGCGCGTAAGAAAGCAACTAGTGATACCGAAAAACCTGCCGATCAAAATCCAAAATCAAATGTGGAGGCTATAAAAGAAGAAGATGGGGTCTAGTAAATTTTTCCTTGTCTTATTCCTAATCCCAGCATTGAGTTATGCGCAGCAAAGTGATTCATTACAAACATCAACGGTAAATAAAAAAAGACTCTACACTTCCACTGCAGTTGCCAGCGTTGGCTATGGCGTCACTCTATTGGCGTTGAACAATCTTTGGTATAAAAATTCACCGCGCGAAGATTTTCATTTCTTCAACGACAACAACGAATGGAGGCAAGTCGATAAAGTGGGCCATGCATTCTCCGCATTTTACATTAGCCAGGGCGCATCACTAGGCTTGCAGTGGTGTGGTGTGAAAGAAAAAAAATCGAACTGGATTGGCGCGTTAACAGGCTTTCTTGTTTTGGTTCCTATTGAGATTTTGGATGGATATTCTTCAGCTTATGGTGCTTCAACGGGGGATTTAATAGCCGATGCCGGAGGGGCACTTTTGTTCTGGGGGCAAACCGCATTATGGAACAAGCCCAGGATTTATCCTAAATTTTCATTCCACCAAACTTCTTTTGCAGACCTGCGTCCTAATGTCTTAGGCGATACGTTCACAAGCCAGCTTTTGAAAGACTACAACGGACAAACCTATTGGCTTTCCTTTGACATGGACAAGTTTATCCGATTTCCTAAATGGCTGAACTTAGCCGTGGGATATGGTGCCGAAGGAATGGTGTATGCAAACGAACAATCAAACAATCTCAACGGCTACAAGGCGTACCGCCAATATTATTTTTCACTCGACCTTGACCTCACCGCTATAAAAACAAAATCAAAAGCCGTGCGGTCACTCTTATTCTTCGCCAACATGATTAAGATACCAGCTCCAACCTTAGAATTTTCTACCGAAGGAACGCGGTTTCATTTTTTATACTTCTGATCACACCGTTTGTATAAAGAATCCAGATCTTTTCTTTTAACCCAGTTTGTTTTTGCCTAACTTCCTTAGCACAAACCCCCTTATTTATGGTACATGTATTCAACTTTGCACGCCAGTATGCAGAAGAAACTGGCGGCCAATTCACCGACTATGATCACTCAAAAGCCATCTTGGTAGTTCCCTTGTCTGGCGGAAGATTTCAAACCCTTCTTGTCATTACGAGAACGAGCCCTTACTCGGGCAAAGAACTCGCCATCTTCAGCTCCAAGGTATGCGAACTCGACAGCAGCATCAACCTTCGCGAGCTGCTGGAAGAAAACCTCAACTTCGATTATTGTAAGTTTATTATTGAAGACAACTTTGTGAAAGTAGAAGCCTCTTGCGTTTCTACCTCAGCAAATGATGACCAGATTAAAGAGATGATTATGGAAGTGGCTACCGTGGCCGATCAAATGGAGTTGAAGTTCACCGGGCTGGATGTACATTAACACGCTGAATTTTTAATTTTCTTTTTACCTTTGATGACGCAGGCCGCCTTATCGCTTCGGGTAACCGAAGAGGAAAGTCCGGACAACGCAGAGCAACCATGCTTCCTAACAGGAAGGATCTCCCGATGAATCGGGTGAGACAGATAGTGCAACAGAAAATATACCGCCTCAATTTATTTGGGGTAAGGGTGAAATGGTGAGGTAAAAGCTCACCGCTCACATGGCGACATGCGAGGCAGTGTAAACCTCATGGGTTGAAAGGTCAAATAAGCTCCGAACTTGAAAGGCTCGTTTCAGTTTTATTTCGTAAGGAATAAATGTCGTAGTGGGTAGACCGCTTGATTCTGATCGTGAGGTCAGGGCTAGATAAATGATGAGGGCTCAATTTCGATTGGGTACAGAATCCGGCTTACAGGCTTGCTTATTTTATTAATAGACCTGTTGGGGCTAACTTACCAACAGGTTTTTTTATTTTCATTTAACGTTCACCCTTTCCATCATGTCAAAGATCTTAGTCATTGAAGACGACAATAAAATCCGAGCGATTCTAAAAGAAATACTGGAGGAAAAAGATCACGAGGTAGATGAAGCAGCCGATGGGCAAGAGGGTTTTAAAAAGCTGGAACAAGGCGATTTTGATCTCTGTCTATGCGACATTAAAATGCCTAAAATGGATGGACTTGAAGTATTGGAAAAAACAAAGGCCGCTGGCATCCCTACCAACTTTGTTATCATTTCCGCACATGGCACCATTGACATTGCCGTTGAAGCAGTGAAGAAAGGGGCTTTTGATTTTCTTCAAAAACCCTTCGACCTGGGCAGACTTGAGATCACGCTACGTAACGCCCTGGACAAAACCACGCTAGTCAATGAGACCCGGTACCTTCGAAAAAAAATTTCCAGAAAATACGACATCATCGGAGAATCAAAACCCTTGCGGCAAGTAATTGAAATGATTGATAAAGTTGCCCCTACCGATGCGCGTGTGCTGATCACAGGACCCAACGGATCAGGAAAAGAACTGGTGGCCCGTTCCATTCATGAAAAGAGTGCGCGGTCAAATGCACCTATGGTAGAGGTAAACTGCGCAGCCATTCCTTCGGAATTGATTGAAAGCGAACTTTTCGGGCACGAGAAAGGATCGTTTACTTCCGCTATCAAGCAACGTATTGGAAAATTTGAACAAGCAGAAGGCGGCACCATTTTTTTAGATGAGATTGGTGACATGAGTCTTTCTGCTCAGGCAAAAGTATTGCGGGCCTTACAAGAGAGTAAAATCTCACGTGTGGGTGGTGAGAAGGAGATCAATGTAAATGTGAGGGTGTTGGCGGCAACGAATAAAGATTTGAAAAAGGAAATTGCAGAAAACAGGTTTCGGGAAGATCTCTATCATCGGTTAAGTGTCATTGTGATAAAGGTACCGTCACTTCAGGAAAGAAAAGATGACATTACCCTATTGGTGGATAAATTTTTAGAGAACATTGCCGAAGAGTACGGAATGAAAAAGAAAAGCATCGATCAAAAGGCCATCAAAAGATTACAGGAGCATCCGTGGCCGGGAAATATACGCGAACTACGAAACGTAATCGAACGATTGGTTATTATGAGTAATGGTG
>JBBRKB010000075.1:0-12401 GCA_038218385.1 Cytophagales bacterium
ATTTAAGCTTGTTCATTTCCGGGAGTCATGCGTTGGCGGTAATTCGCGTGCTGCGGTTGCTTCGTGTGTTTAGGGTATTGAAACTTGTGCAGTTTATGGGTGAGGCCAGTAAGTTGGGTGCTGCCATGCGCACGAGCTCAAGAAAAATTGTTGTGTTTATTTTTTTCGTTGCCATTGTGAGTGTTTTTGTAGGTACGCTCATGTTTGTAATTGAAGGGCGTGAGCATGGTTTCACCAGCATTCCAAGAAGCATTTACTGGGCCATCGTTACATTAACAACGGTAGGCTACGGGGATATTGCACCACAAACTACCATAGGACAATTGTTGGCAATGTTGTTAATGATCACGGGCTATGGTGTCATTGCAGTACCGACTGGCTTGGTAACGGCAGAAATTATCCGCGACAGCAATGCCCGCTCCAAGAAACACAAAATAACAAAAACATGTGAGGCCTGTGGCCATCTGGAAAAAGCAAAGGCGAAATTTTGTAGTGAATGTGGGGTACCGTTTTAATGGAGTAAACCCGTGTGGCTAAAGTGCCGTTTTTTACGGCAAAGAAGATTACGATTCGAAGCCTAAAATGGAGATTGTAAAATGTGTATAGAGTTGCGTTTATCCAGCTACAGGTTTGGCAGAAGCGCATCTTTGTTTCGTATATTCGATTGTTGGGCGCAAGCCGTGGACACTCAATAAACATTGGACTAAGAATGAAGATTAAAGAATGGACATTGGTTTTGACGATACTCCTCATGTTGACTGGTTGTGGCTCTGAACTTTATTCAAAAAAGGAATTGCGGACTCAGACTATTCCGAAAGAGTTACAGAATAAAATATGGACTCTGAGAGAAATTTACAGTGAAAAAATACTTGATGCTTCATTTACGAAAGAGTTCAATGACTCAAACGGGACAGAGAATTGCTCGTTCACATTTCAGTTTGCCGACAAAGGTGAATTACTGATGAACTTCAAAGACTACAAATTCAAAGGGACTTACTTAGTTGAGGGGGGCCGTTTCAAATATCTCAATTGTGGTTACATCATGAAGATAGTTTGGAATATCAGTCCTGAATGTAAAATCACACCAACAGAGTTAGCATATGTATTCGGTGGAGAAATGCAATTCAGAATTGACGGACAAACACTCATAATAAAAAGTAATACTGGGAATAGCTTTAAACTTTCGGCAACAATATAGAATTTTAAGGACGTTGATAAGGAACCCAAAGATCATTCAAAATAAACTTCTTCTTGTCCATTCTTATGGTGGTGGAGAGAGTAACAGAGAGAGTACCAAACTGCTATGGAATGGAAAATACTATCAAAATTCGAGTGGTGAGTACATTGTGGATGTAGTATTGTTTTCTGACGTAATGGATATACGTAGGGCACTGCTGACGGAGAAAAAGATTTTAGATGTTACTGCTCTGCAAAGGGAAGGAGTGCGTTTTGTCTGGATTAATTTGGTTGGTTATGAAACCTTGATAGGCTACGCTTACTAAGGGAATTTGCTTTTGTCGCAACAAGTCTTCGGTTCGAGACCTCACGTTAGGCAGACGCCCAACGCAGGGTCACCTTTTAAACATTGAATACGCGTTGCAAATTGTAAAACGGCGGACCCTGCTGTGACTTAAAGCAGGATAATTTTTATTTATCTTCGTTGGCAGGTTCTACTCTACTGGGCAATTATGATGGATTCAGGGCACTATAGAAGTGACGACTTAAATACATTAGACTGCACATTCATAAATATAGACTCCCACAGGGGAAGTACATTGAAGAATCAAAATAGTATGGCAAGACTAAATTTTAAAAAATGAAACACTTAGTATTGATTATACTCTCTCTTCAGATTAGTTTAACAGCAGCTTCACAAGGTTTTGATTTCTATAAGGACTATGAAAATTTATTACTCTTGACCAAGAGTAAGGATGGCAAAGTTAACTTTGAAATCCTTCTCGAAAAATTCCGTGGAAATAGTGATTTAACCGAATACGAGAAAATTGCTTTGGTAGTTGGTTCAACTGATCATAAAGGATATGAAAATCAAGAACTTTTAAAATTCGAAAGTCAAATTGAAGTTTTGAATAACAAGAAGGAGTATGAAAATGCCATAGACCTTTCTGACAAATGAGAAAAATTTAAAAATTCGGCTCGTGCTTACAATGCAAAAGCAATATACCATCCGCCTGCTTTTGCACCTCTGCCTCCGCCTGCAGCAATAGCAACGTATTGTTTCCCATCTACTTCGTACGTAATGGGTGTGGCAAAACCTCCTGCGGGCAATTGATATTCCCATACAACGTTACCGGTTTTTTTATCAAAGGCGCGAATACGTTCATCTCTTGTGCTGGCAATGAAGATAAGTCCGCTAGCAGTTACTACAGGGCCGCCGTATGTTTCTGTACCGGTAATGGGTATTCCTTGTTTTGTGAGTTCAGGAAATTCACCTAACGGAACAGTCCATAAATAATCACCTGTGTTCAGATCAATTGCATTCAATGTTCCCCACGGAGGTTTGATGCCAAGGTACCCGTTTTGATCCGTGAAGCGCTGCCATACTTTAATGATATAGTTAGGTTTGTATGGAAAGTCTGCATTGGCATTAGGTGTTGATTTTTTCTTTTGTTCAGCGTGAACATCAGTTGGTATGATTTCATTGTTCAGAAGAAAACCGATAAGGGCCGCTCGATTAGCTTCAGATAAGTAAGGAAAGGCAGGCATGCGACCATTCCCTGTGTTAATAATATTACCAATCTCTTTCGCGGATCTTTTTTTTCCAATGTCTACAAGGCTGGGGATTATTGAGCCACTTCCTTTTCGATCTTCACCATGACATCCCGAACAGTTTCCCAGGTACAATGAATTTCCTGGAGACAATGAAATCAATTCTTGATCGCGTGATTCTTTATCAATCATTTTCAATTCCCAGGGAGCGTGATTAGAATTTTGATAAAGAATACCATCAGGGTCAATGGCGTTGCCACCCCACTCAGCTCCACCGCTGTAGCCGAAAAGCAAAGTACCTTCAACGTTAGGGGGATCGAACCTATTCTCCATTCTAGGAAATTGCTTGAATCGATTTTTCACAAACTCATTTGCTTCAGGAGAAATGTTTGACAGATCATCTTCCGTCATCAATTGCTTCATGAGCGAGTGTGGTTTACTCACAAACTTCTGTGTTGGGTAAGGATGTTCACCAGGCAAACCATTTGTAGGTACAGTTTTTTCTTCTATCGGAAAAATTGACTCACCCGTATCGCGATTGAGCACATATACAAATCCATCTTTGCCAACCTGCACCACAACATCCGTTTTCTTTCCATTGTGATTAATCGTTGCCAGATTTGGTGGACTTGGAAAGTCGCGATCCCAGAGATCATGTTGCACCGCCTGAAAGTACCATTTTAGTTTTCCTGTTTTAGCATCTAGCGCGACAACACAGTTGGCGAACAGATTTGCACCTTCACGATCACCACCAAAGAAATCCGATGATGGTGAGCCCGTACCAAAATATACTACACCTCGTTTTTCATCTACTGACATTCCACCCCAGCAGTTGGTGCCGCCAAATTTTTGGTATGCATCTTTGGGCCATGTGTCATATCCAAATTCTCCCGGCTGCGGGATGGTATGAAACACCCATTTTAATTTTCCGGTTAACACATCAAATGCGCGAATGTGTCCGGGTGCAGCGTCTCCACCTTCGGAAACTGTTGAGCCCATCATTAATGTGTTTTTGTAAATGACCCCCGGACTTGTTGCAATGACTGTAAGATTATTTACATCGTGGCCAATATTATCAGACAGGCCGTCATGCAAATCTACTTTTCCATCTTCGCCAAAGGTTGCAATTAGTTTTCCGCTTAATGCATTGACAGCGTATAAGAAGCCGCCAACGGTATAATAAATTCGTTTGTCATCACCGTCTTCCCAATACATCACACCTCTGTTCGAGTGGAGCTTCTCTTCGTGTGGTTCAAATTTCCATAGCTGTTCGCCTGAGGCTGCGTTTAGTGCGAAGAGATTAAGTTCAGTAGAAGTGCCATATAGAATTCCGTTCACAACGATGGGCTGACATTGTATCTCGCGCGAACGTGAAGATGCGTTGCTTGTATCGTTGGCAAAGTATTTCCACACGACTTGCAGATCGTTTACATTGTCTGCATTTATTTGTGTTAGGGGTGAGTATCGGTTGTTTGCTTTATTTCCACCATAGACAGGGTAGTCTGTTCCGGTTTCAAGTGAGTTGATTGCTGGTACACTTTCTTTATTCGTGCAGCTTACAAGAAGTAGCAAGACAACTGTTATTAATCTTGATGACATATTTTTATTTCGTATCGCAGGTGTAGAATTGGTAGTGAATTTTCCAGGTAATGGTTTGGCCGGGTTCGGCTTTTATGTGAATGTAGGGTTCGGGACATACGGTTTTCGGTGCCGCCCAAAAAACGATTTTTGAAATCGGCTGATCGCATGTAATCCTGACGGCTGCACCGGTCTTATGATTTTCAATTTTTATGTCGTAGTCTTTTGATGTGGTGCCAAAACCTTGAATTGATTTATAATAGAGATGCTCATTTCCTGTAAGCTCTTTGTGGAAAATGACTTTGTTGCCTTCCAATTCTCCAAGCGCGATAGCTCCTTGTTCTTCACTCTCCAGAATAAATGGAAAGGTAACAACATAGTCCTGACTAATGGGCTGATTGTCCATGACAAAAAAGTTATGATTGTATACATCCGTTTCGATTGTACGCTTGCCGGTATTTTTCAATGTGTGTAGTAAAACCATTTCGGGTTTATCTTTTATTAGCTGAACTGTTTTATTGTATTCATAAGCATATTCTTTGTCGTCAAGTTTTTGAGTGAACTCAACATGATCCGTTTTCTTTTTCACTTTCCATGTTCCTGCATTTGCAATTTGATAGGGATTTGCAAAAGAGTATTTTGGTTCATCTGGCTTGGTGATCATGCCGATGCCAATGATCAGAAAATTTCCTCCCACTTTTGCTTCATCATATCCAATGGGAACGAAAGCTTCCACAGGTCCCATAATAGCATCGTGCAAAGTGGGACTATATGTTGGAAACCACTGCCCAAAGTAGGAGTGACCATCATACGACAATTCTGGCATCACACCCGACCAGTCAAATCGGGAACCTCGATAATAACCGTTCTTAGCATCAGGCAGATAAAGCCGTGCGTTAATTATTCCATTGGAGATTTCGGTCTGAGGAAATTGATCTTGCGGATGACTATCGGTCAGGAAGATCAGCGGTAGAATTACAATAAATTTAAAATACATTTTCTATGGGTATGATGATTTCAGAAATACATTTTCTAATAATTGGCTTACATGTATTGGAATAATTTTAATCATTATTGAGGGCAGCTACTCATCTTTCTTTTTTAAGTACACCTCTATATCAGCGGAAGTGATGGCAATCTTCTTCGGGTACTTGGCAAACCAAGCTCTAAATTCATCCTTCATTTTATCAGACCAGTCACCATGCACATCGCCTGAGGGATATTTTCCAAGTTGCAATATGTATCTTTCAAACTCATCGCGAAGGGCAGTAAGTTCAGCGGCTGTTACAAGTCCTTCAATTAAGTGTGGTGGAATGAACACCACTCCATAATCATTTGCGAAAACCACATCTCCCGGAAAAACGGTTACGAGACCAATACGAATAGGAGCATTAATCGAGGTTGGAATCATGTCTTTGATAGCGGACGGATCACTCCCTTTAACCCATGCATTAAAACCTTTGGTATCCTTCAACTCCTGCATGTCGCGGATTGATCCATAAAATATTACGCCCTTTCCTGTCTTTCCATAAATGGAATTGCCAAGGCTTGACCCAATGAGGGTTCCGTCTTTAATTTTTCCAAAACCATCGGCTACATATATGTCACCCTTGGTTAATATATCGATAGGCCAGATGTTTTTTCCACCATGTTGATTGCGTCCTTCAGTTTTGCCTTTCTCTTTTATATACGTGTCGAGGTCAGGTCTTGCAGGCATAAATTGTGTTGTCACCACACGACCCACCATTGTTTCGCCCGATTTCAAAACGATCCAGTTTGTTTCAACCTGATTATGGAATTCGTTTTTTCGCAGGTAGCCCCAGATTTGTTCGAGGGTGCAATTTTGCAATCGCTCCAATGTTTTGTCGGACACTTTCGGACGGCCATCAGCAGATCGCTCACCTTCCCATTTTGCCGTCAGTGCTTTTACAAATTCAGGCGAAGATCCGATGTTCTGCGCGTTTACGGAAAGGCCGGATAAAAATATCACGACACTAAGAACTGTTACTTTAATCATAGGTAGGAGGTTTAGGTTTGTTGATTGTTAAACTAGCGTCACGGTTTCATTTCAAAACGTTATGATCGCGTCACGTGCTGCATGGAATCGCCTATGTCTTAGTTGAGCTTTTACTGATCGACTCGATAAGGCCTCGCATATAACCAATGGCGAATAACGTTCCGATTGTGCTATAGCCTGGCCGATCATTTGTATCGCCCGCCATTGTTGGTACATGGTCAGGACGAATGGGGCCTTTATAACCAATGTCATAGTATGCTTTCATGGCTGCATACATATCAATTTGTCCTTCATCGTGAAATGTTTCTGTGAACTTCGTGCTGGGTGTTTGGCCACTGAGGTCCTGCACATTTCTGAAGTGAACATAATTAATCTTGCCAGCTTTACCCCACCTTCTTACCAGCGATGGTATGTCGGCTCCCATTAAAGAAAAATTTCCCTGGCACATGGTTAGTCCGCTATACTTACTTGGCACCAGGTTAAGCATGCGATCAAAATTTTCTACACTTGTCATGATGCGTGAAATACCTTTGATGCTACTGACCTGTGGATCATCAGGATGTAAAGAAAGATTCATTCCTATTTTCTCAGCTTCGGGTACAACAGCTTTCAGGAAGTATTCAAGATTTTTCCATAGTGTTTCCTTGCCCACTTCACCGTACGGTGTGATAGGTAATTTTTTTGCATCTTCATTATCAAACGATGTGACCAATGCACCGCCTCTTCCGACAGTATCCATTTTTGTTCTGAACCAACTTACCACCGGCATCCAGTTGTAACAGATAATATCAACGCCACCGTATTGTTTCAGATTTTTCATAAAGGTGATGAAGTTGGCAATCTCTTCGTCTCTTCCTTCAAGACCTAGTTTTGTTTTTTCGCCAAGAGTTGGGGGTCCTTCTACTACATTCCATTTCATACCAAGCTTTTCCCATTGTTCTTTTACTGCTGTTATTGCTTTTGGATCCCACGGTTTTAATTCTTCGTTACCGCGAACCCCTGCAACGGCTCCATAGATTCCCATTTGCTTTGCCAAGGCAATACGAGGGGAGTCGAATCCAAATAAGGAAAGTGAAAATTCCATACCCCCATCTTTTACAACGCCTGCCAATTTCTTAATGGAGGTTTCGGTTGAGTGTAGACTAGCAGTACTTGCTAATCCCGTGCTTATTCCTGCAAGTGAAACAGATGCCGCTATCGATGCACTTTTCTTGATAAAGGTCCTGCGGTTATTTTCCATGGATTTAGTTTTTGTTGTGGATTAATTCGACACTAAAATGTTATAAGGAAAAGGTAATAAGTTTACTGATAATTTAATTACCATACAAAGGTATGGTGAGCAGTTTGGGTAATAATCCCGGCGACAGAACATTGACGGTTGATAAAATCCGTTTTCTAAATTCAGATGCTGCTATCGTTGATGCACCTTACGAAATTAAAAATGCAGATGGCTCGATAAGAAAAATGTGGAGCGCCTTTGTTGTGGTACAAGAAAAAGGAAAGTGTAAGATTATACCAATCCGGAATATGTTGCCGGCAGGATGAGGTTTACGCCAGCACAGGAATGACAACACAACCCTAGCTCCTTGATGAGAAGAAGCCAGGGATGAGGTGATACTACCTATCGAAAGGACTCCCTACTGCAACTCTTTAAAATAAAAACAGACCCTATTCATCACACATTCACCACATTTAGGATTTGTGGGCCGACAAATTTCGCGACCCAGAAAGGATATGGCCATCCCCACCTCACCCCATTCCTTTTGGTCGAGTGCT
Source organism: Cytophagales bacterium (assembly GCA_038218385.1). Lineage (GTDB taxonomy): Bacteria > Bacteroidota > Bacteroidia > Cytophagales > Cyclobacteriaceae > JBBRKB01. The sequence goes on from JBBRKB010000075.1 coordinate 8,099, forward strand.
TCCATCAATTGCTTTTCGATTTTCTTTGGATCGGTGCCTGATGCAACGCCCAAACGAGGGGCTACCCGCACGACATGAAGATCAACAATGATACCTTCGGCTTTCATTCCCATTTCGCGCAAAATAACATTCGCAGACTTTCTACCAATGCCTGGCAGCGCGGTCAACTCTTCCAATGTGTCAGGAATATTTTTATCTTCCTTTACTTGAGAACTTAACGCCAGCAACCATTTGGTCTTGTTTCCAAAGTTGCGCACTTTATTGATGTAGGGCATCAACGACTCACCATCCGCGTTTGATAGCGCTTTCATATCTGGGAAGGTTTTAAAAAGATCAGGGGCAAGTTGATTGATATGTCGGTCAGAATCTTGTGCGGATAACACCACCATCACCATTAACTCGTAGTGGCTGTGATAGTCGAGGGGGTGTTTCTTTCCCGAATATTTTTTGATCAGGGGTTGAAATTCTTTATTCCAATTGATAGAAGCCATAGGGTAAAAATTAAAATTAGCGCATCTCTAAAAACCTCCGAAATCCTTCTCCCATCGAGAAGGGTAGGCCTGCCTGCCGGTAGGCAGGGATAGCCTGCCCCGCCATTTAGCGGGGCAGGCCAATATAAAAACAGTTTTTAGAGATGCCCATTAAAGATAAAAATTATTTTAAAGGTATTGCCAGTGCCAAACCGATCTGGAAATTAAAAATGGAGAACATAGTTTTGAACGCCAGCAAACCAGGCCGAGTGTGGTACTTTAATAGTACCTTTACAACTAACTTCATCCATAATACGGTATTCATTTTAACATCATGGTATCGGATTAATTTTTAATGATATGAATACTAAACTCTGGATGATCATACGTGACGATTCTAAAAAAACATTCGAAGTTTTTGGTCAAACAACCAATGACAATGCGTTCACCAACAAAACATACGCTATGCAACAATCCGGTATGCAAGTGACCTGTCTCACGCCACCGGTTACAAATAAAACATCAAGTAAAAACCTGATCAAAATTATCGGCTATACCCCGGAAGAAGGTTTGCATGAAAGACTGTTGAAAGAATACCTGGAAAGAAAAATGAAGGACTCCTTTGATGAGTTCGAATAGACAATGCCCTGGCCATTAATGAAAATATGAGCAATGATTTGTAGCGTAAATAAAAAATCACTTCACCTTTTTTTTACCACCTATACGGAATCCGAAACCCGCACCTAATTGAAAGGGTCTTCGATCCCAATCGGGTTGCCCTGTGATCAACGCGGAGGCTCCTGCCTGAAAAGTAAAAAACAAGTTGCCATCAGCAACATTCACTTTCCCAACCACAGCGGGTTCAATAAAAACAGCAAGAGGGCTATTATAATAATTGATTCCATTGGTTTCATCGATGAACTCATACATATCCACAAATGAGAAGCGCGCTACAAAAGAAACATGCATCACTTTTTTATTTAACCCAAAGGCAGGTTGTATGAAGTACCTTTTATATTTTCCACTGGTTTGTATTTCAACAGGGGTTAATAATAGAGTGCTATATCTATCTAATCCAGCCCCTTCGCCTTTTCCTATACCCGCAAATATTTCATAACACATCTTCTCGTCATTTTTATAATAGCCGATGGCGCCTTCAAAATATTTTTGGTAATGATACTTTTCTAAATCATTACCCGATCTTCGATCGGCATACGAGAAATTTCCCATCAAGGCAATATTGTTTGTAATGGACACAGCGCCTTGTAGATCAAGGCCATTTCCCATTTGAAAAGAACCTTGAAACTCTCCGGCCTGTGTAAACAACGGACTGTTGCGCAAATTCGGAACATAAACCGGAGCGCAACTTGATAAAAGGACGATTGATGCGAGGAGAATTTTTTTCATAGTATGTAATTAAAGAATATGAAGTTAAACATTTACAAACAAAAACATCTGAGACATATCATCTTTGTTCCATACACAGCGCATGTATAAAGGCAAGCTTCTGCACAACATCCGGAGCGATAACAAAGGGATAAAAATCTGTATGCCCCATACTACGGTTCAAGCTATTGACAGCAAAGGTGAGAGGAAGCCAACGCTGAACAATAGCATTAAAATTTTGAATGGTATACGGATCGCGGTTGCTTTCCATTTGTAAATTTTTTACACCCGTTTGCTTTTCAGGATTTACATGCAATCCAAAATAGTAAGCTGTCTCTAGCGTATCCATCATATGCATGTAATGCGACCAGCTCTCCGCCCAATCTTCCCATGGATGAGAGGAGGCATAGGGACTGATGAAATGATTGGCCCAATCGGGCGGTGCACCGTTTACATAATAGCGTTGAATAGCGTCAGTATAGTCCAGCGTATCATTTCCAAATAATTGCTGGAATCCATTTCTCGCTGGTTGATTTTTCACTATTACATCCCAATAGTAATGGCCTATTTCGTGGCGGAAATGCCCCAGTAAGGTGCGATACTTTTCACCAAGATCTAACTTATTTCGTACGCGCTCAGCTTCATCTGCCTCTTCGATGTTTAGAGTAATCACGCCATTATCATGGCCTGTCATCACGCGCTTATCAGGTGATACATCGGCAAGAAAATCGAAGGCGAGTCCAGTGTTGTGACCATCCTTGCCAGTTAAGGGAAGATTGAGGCGCAAAAGTGAATACACCAATCGATGTTTCGCTGTTTCGATGCGCTTCCATCGTTCCAGATTTTTATCACGAAGAGAAGGGATTGTTCTATTAAGGAGGCATGCCAGGCAAAGCGTATTGGAATACTGAATTGGAATAAGCCAATTACATGTTCCGTACGAGGCATTCTCACAGAGACGATAACGCGCCCCGCTCGATACAGCAAGATAAACAGATTGCTCACTTTCAACCGTAAGGGCTACCAGCTCCAGTTGGTCTGCATCAAAGCCAAGCGTATGTCCGCAGGAGAGGCAAATATTGTTTTCAAAATAAACCAGGTTGTTACAGGTACTGCAGGTATAGACTTTCATAGCAATTTCAAGATAACCCTATTGGTTTAAAACTATACCAAAATGGTGTAGCATCCTGATGATCATTCAGAGCTACCGTATCATAAAATTTGTGTAATATGGAATCCCTACATATTCCTTCATAAAGCGGGTGACCAGATATGTGTGCGATTTGGTGTGTTTCTGTTGTGTTTCCGCAAACATGTGCACTAAAACGATTCCGCAATCGATTGTGGCAACGTGTGCGGAAAAATTGTTTTGAGTTTTTGAGGAGGCTAAAACAAAATACCTACATTGTGTATTAAGTATGCTCAGAATAATCTTTTGATTCATTCGGGGCATGCGAAATTTTATTAATCAACTTAATTTAACCCAACTTAATTCTTATGAAAAAACTCTACGAAAAATTGAGTTTAACACTAGCTGTGATGCTAATGTTTGTATCGGTGGTTATGGCCCAGCAACGTACCGTTACTGGAAAAATAACTGACGAAGCTGGCAGTTCCATGCCCGGTGTTAACGTTCTGGTGAAAGGTACTTCTACAGGTACTGCTTCTGACGTTGACGGAAAGTATTCTATCAGTGTGTCAGGAGACGCAGCGGTCTTGGTCTTTACCTTTGTAGGTTACACCACTTCCGAAGTCGCTGTAGGCAGTCGCTCGATGGTCGATATGGCGATGAATCCTGACGTCCAAACGCTCACGGAATTAGTCGTGACTGGCTATACCACTGAGAATAGACGTGATGTAGTTTCAGCAGTGTCTACCGTGAAGGCGAAAGATTTGACAGTTGTGCCGTCCGGTAATGTTGAGCAGCAGCTGCAAGGTCGTGTACCTGGGGTTACCGTTATCACTAACGGACAACCTGGAACAACCAGTATCATTCGTGTTCGTGGTTTTGGAGCTTTCGGTGGTAATAGTCCGCTGTATGTCGTGGATGGTTTACCATTCTTAAATATCGATTTTCTAAACCCAGATGACATTGATAACACTACCGTGTTGAAAGACGCTGGAAGTGCGTCTATCTATGGAGCTAGAGCAGCGAACGGTGTGATCGTTATCACAACTAAGAAGGGATCCAAAACTTCCAGAAAAATGGAAGTTACTTATGATGGCATGTTCGGTTTTACTAATCCTGGAACAGGGCAATCAATGATGAACCCGGATGATTTTGCAACGTGGACATGGAATTCTCAAAGGAACACGCAGCGATTTTCAACCGATCCCCTCACATTTGGACACCCTCAGTTTGGAAGTGGTTCGACACCGGAGATACCTAATTATATTCTCGTAGGAGGTGCTACAGGCGTAACGGGAAACGTTGATTTAAATGCGGA
>JBBRKB010000076.1:0-12395 GCA_038218385.1 Cytophagales bacterium
TTCATTCGAGATTAACTCCTCTTCCACATGTTGATGACTGGAAGCCTTACCTGCAAAATACTGCGATATGGCTAGAGCGCCATTTTTCCTTTTTCGGAGTATATTTAGCGTGGTGTTATGGGCAATGGTGAACGTAAAGCTGCTTAGCGAGAGGTCTTCCCGAAGCTCACTACGCTTTTCCCAAATTTTAATGAATACCTCTTGCACTACCTCTTCGGCATCTTCCCGGCATTTTAGGTAATCATAAGAAAACCGATACACCTTTTGGGAATATAATTTATAGAAACTGACGAACGCATCCAAATCACCACCCTTAATAAGGGCTACCAGTTGTGGGGATAATTTCGGTTGATTAGAATCCATAAAGTCAGTTTGCATAGACAAGTAACAAAAATATATTGATCTGTTCAATCGATTGCACCAGTTTAAAACAAAAAATTTCGAGTCTATGTGAATTACTGTTAGGTCGTTGTCTTTTTGAATGATCTCTCACTTATAACGCATGCCATCCCCGCTTTTTAATTTCTTTGGTAAAGTATTTTTGCCATTCGCCTGCCTGTTCTTCATCGGCTGTTCCTGATTTTAATTCTTTTCCTATTACCCAGGCGCCCTTCCACGGTACAGTCGAAACGATGAAGTTGTACTTTTTCAACTTGCCTTCCAGTTCTTTTTTTTCTGAGGGTGAAAGCGTGGGTGGCAGTTCAAAAACATCATAAGCCTGTTTATCATTTACCGCCCATACTTCAAGGAATTGCTGTAGGAGCCAGTCTGTGGGATTGCGGATTTTATTGTCTTCCCAAATACTTTCTGTAGCCATGGCATTATACGATCGCAAAACGGCCAGTCGAGCTACCGGCTTGGGTGGCAAAGCGCTGTCGAGTTTGTGATGAAAGACTGCTGCCCTTTCCCAACTGTCGGGCCTTACCTTCGGGTAGGTATCGCCGTAGCCCAACCACATGATGCCATCCACGCCCTGCGCCCACTGTTCGTCAGCCATCCTGTCAACCTGCTCTGGTGTAACGTTTTGAAGTTTGCTATACACATGTGCCTGCATCCAAGGTATCAATGGCTTGTTGTACCTCCGCGCCAGGCCGGAGCAGTACGACATGTCACGCGGAATGACTTGGGTGTATTGACCATCCGCCACAGGATAGGGATCGAGGTGCACAATATCGAGTTGTTGGGCCAAGAGCTCTTGCCCGCTTCCATCAAGAGGATTTGAAAGATCGAAGATCCCCATCCGGGTAGTGTTGCGGAATAATTTTACAGTAGGCGCAGTTTTGGCGATCTCCTCATGAACCACATCCACCAGTGCGGCAGTTTGCTGATGCAAATTGTACAACCACCAGCCATAGGCATCTTCACCATAAATTTCGGGGAAACCCCACGTACGCGGGTAGTCTGTTTTCCCTGCGTATTGGTGGTACGCCGCTGCATTAGGTTCGCTATAATCCCACAGCGGATAGCTGACCGCCTTCGATCCTTCGGTTTGGGAATGGCCGGTGATATAAAAACACTCATCGCCATAGCGGGCGGCCACCACCACATCGGAGGGAAATGTGCCATCGTTAGCCTCTGTCCATTTTGCCAATTCCTTTTGAACCACTTTTCGCAATGCCTGCCGGGTAGATTCTGCAGCCGCACTCACGTTGCCCTTTCCAAAGATCCAGTATTTATTTGTGCCGTGAGAGGGCCAATATACCGCCAAGCCCACCTGATCAAGCATGGCTGCCTCCATTCCTGTGAGATCAAATGAAATCTGATAAAGCTTTCTCCCTGCTGTTTCGGAAGATGGAGGCATATCGGGACTGACACTGTCAAACGGAGGCTTAGAACCTGGAGGTGCTTCCGTGATTTGGGCGGAAACAATTCTCAGGTGTTGCTTGCCATCGAATTTCTTTAAGGGCACTACGATTTCGGCTTTAATTGGATCCTGCATATCAGGATAGTAATGCGCGATGCGCTCTCCCTTACCCGCATCGCCTGTGCTACCACCTCTTTCGGTGTAAGCAAAACCTTTATTATAAACAGGAGGCTCGATAATAATCTGATTTTTCCCGGCTTTGAATGTAAAAAGATGCCTGTCTATGGCCTTCCCCTCGTACACTCCGCCGATCATGAGCGCATCCACAGGCACAAGCCCAGCCTCACGGACGAGGCCTGCATGCTCGGTAATATCCGGTAATCCGATATGGTATTTCATGCCAAAACGGCGAGCCAGGTGGAGTTTCATCCGGGCATCGGCTACGTCTCTTGCATCCATATTAACAAGCCCTACGCCATGCGCTTTCAAATCTGCAAAGTCTTCCTCGTAACCTGCCACTTTGTGGTACGTTATCCAGGCGACTGGAATATTTCCAGCATCATCTGTTTTGGTTTGTGCCAAAACATTGAAGGACAAGAAGGTAGCTATTAAAAAAGCGAGCGCTATATTTTTGTTCGGGGTTGAGTGTGCGTATGCTATAGACATTTTGAAGAATTCTTTAAAAAGTAATCGAATTGAAACCATGATGAACCCAATATAAAAAAGGTGCAAAAGCGTTACGCTAATGCACCTTGGTTTTAAAAGTCTTTCTATTCTTTATTGCCTATTCAAAATCAATTTGTTCAACTGGAATGGGCCAATTCATTCCCTCATAGGGAGGCAAAATGGGAGCGACATTTCTTTCTGCGGGTCCTATCGGCTTTCTAAACATTTGGAGGAATGAAACACGGTCACCTTCAAAGGCAAGTTCTTTTATCCATTCAATATCTACATCCTCAAAGGTGGCAGATCCAAGCGATACGTAAGGACCACTGATGCTGGTATCCCATGCGCGTTCACGCACGACATCCAGATCCTTTGCAGCACCCGCGTTATCACCCGCTTCAGTTTTAATGGCTGCTCTCAGAATGTAGGCTTCAGCACTTCTGATAAATGGAATGTTTTGATATAGCGGGGCGGGTACCTGATAATATTTATTAACCATTAAAACAGGATCATCATTCCCTACATAGATTGCAATATTAGAATTTACCATGTAGTCAGGATCTTTCTTGTTAGGCAAATCTTTGTATGCACCCTTCCATAAATACCAAAGTTGTGATCGCTTGTCGGCCTTCCATTCAGGTGTTAACACGCCATTGACCATGATATTGGCCTCCTGCATTTTATCATTGCCTAACGACAGAAGCCACCACGGTCTAAAATCGCCTGGGTCGGGAAAGGTTTTATTGGTAAAGTAATAGATATTAATGAAATGTCGCTTAGTAGTCCGCAAAGCGTCAGAATAGAAGCCATAAAAAATTACTTCAGGAATATTAAACGGCTCACCTTGAGCACCGTTTGTGAAAAGTGTTCTAGGATCAGCGGCCAGTGTGCGGGGTTTTTCCGGATCGTCTAAAATACTATTCAACTCTGCCAATGCCGCTGTGTGGTCTCCCATGTGCAGCATCGTTTTAGCCAGGTAAAAGGCAGCTACGTGCTTGGTGGCGCGGCCATATTTGTAGGCCTCGGCCATTCCTTTTTTCCATTCTTTTGGCAGTAGTGCTTTTGCCTCTTGAAAATCACTGCGCACCTGTTGATAAACTTCCTCGGTAGTACCACGAGTAGTATTAAGTGCTGAAGCTAGATTGTTCGCAAATTCAGTACGTAACACCAAGACCTTAGCTTCGTTAGTGCCAGCCGGATCATAAGGCGGACAAAACAACTGAGCAAGATAATAATAGGCAAACCCACGGAGAAAAAGTGCTTCACCTTTTATTCTGTTTATATTATTTGCTTTATCAAATTCGGTTGCATTAGGGAAAGGATCTGTCGCTAAATATTCTAAAATAAAATTACATGCCGAAATAGTCTGGTATCCCGGCTGATATTTGCTTTGCACGTTGCTTACGTTTTTCTCGGTCTCACGCAGGTACACATCGGCTGATTGCCAGCCACCGTTATCGGCTATGCGTCTTACCATGTCACTCATCAAGTCATGAATAAAATGCGTCATCAACCCGATTGATTTTTCAGAGTTTACGAAGGTGTTCAAATACGGATACGAAATCGCCAACTCCAGATCGGCTACCGTGCGCCATTCCGTTACGGGAGGTGCTTTCAGCTCAAAAAATTCATCATTGTTACACGAAAAATTCATTAGTACCAGTAGTGTGCTACCAAGTGCGACACCAAAAGTTTTTAAAGTAGTATTGAATATCATAATCGATTTAGCTTTAGGTTAAAAGGAAGCACTGATTCCAGCTGCAAAGTTTTTTGTAACCGGCGTGAGATACGTATTTCCAGATTCTGGATCCCAACCCGTGTAGCCGGTTAGCGTCCAAATGTTGTTGGCGGTAAAATAAACGCGAAGTTTTTGAACGTATTTTGTTCCTAGAAATGCGGATGGGAAAGTGTATCCCAAACTAATTGTCTTCAACCTCAAATAATCACCTCGCTCCAGGTTCTTCGAAAGCTGGTTCCCTCCGTTTTTATCGTACGTCTCTTGGGCTGCGGGATCAACTAGATTATTTATGTCGGGGTTCCTCCACCAACCCAACAGTCCTGTGTTGGGATCAATGGCATTGGCATCCCATTTTGTTGTTGCCGGCGCACCTCCTTCTACAAACAACAATGGGTATTTTGCGTCTGTTTTCCCCGGCACCCAGGATTCTGTCAACATATCACGTTTTTTATTCCAATACCCATTGGCAACATTCGTGACCTGTCTTTCATAATCGTTATAAATCCAATTTCCACCCGAGAAATTAAAAAATACATTGAGATCAAACCCTTTGTAAGTAAATGAATTACTGATTCCTCCAAAGTACGTAGGAATAGAAGACTTGTCAGCAAATACTACCTGCTGTAACCTGGTGTTGCTATCGGTGGCGGGAATGAGACGGCCGGTATAGACATACTCGCCTGTTTCCAAATACAAAGCATAATCAAATTCATGTATCATGTGTACGCCGCGTTCAGGATCGATGCCAGCATAGTCCGACATTTTAAATAATCCCAAGCTCCCGCCGACAAATAATTTATTTCCTCTCTGCCTATCGAGCTCAGGTGTCAAGCGTTGAATTTTATTATGGTTTGTGCTGAAGTTGAGGCTCGTTGTCCATTCGAAATTATTTTTTTTAATATTTACAGAAGATAAGGTGAATTCCCACCCATAGTTATCCATATCGCCCACATTATCATACACAGCGTTTATGCCAGACGAGTAAGGGACAGAAACTTTTAACAACATATCCGTAACTTTTTGCATGTAGTATTCTGCGCTGGCCGAAAATCGGTCATTCAAAAAACGGGCATCGGCACCTATGTTATAGCTGTTTGTGCTTTCCCATGTGAGGGGTGGATTGCCAACATTGTACGTAGTGCCGGCGGGTGCAACAGGACCATACCGATTTTTGCTCTCATTAGAAAGGTATGTGATGTTTTCATTGTTGGGTATGGATTGATTTCCCGTTTCCCCATAGCTTGCACGAAGTTTTAAAAAGTTTACGGTGTTGTTAAACTTATCAAAGAATCGTTCCTCACTCACAATCCATCCACCGGAGAGCGCATAGAATGTACCCCATCGATAGTCTTTTGCAAACGCGGATGATCCATCGCGCCGAACGCTCGCCCCAAAAAGATAGCGGTTATGAAATTGGTAATCTGCGCGCGCAAAATAAGAGCGAAGATAACGTTCTCCATGTCGGAAGCCTTGCGCAGTAACAATCGCACTGGGATTAGCTTCGCCTATTTCCTGGTTGTATCCCACCACATCCAAACCTTCGATGGCCCTGGTGTAATTAGATCTTCCCTGAGATTCTGTACCCCCTACAAAGTTGATACGATGAACATCTCCACTAAACGACCGGTTATATTTAAGTAAGGCATTGTAGTTCACCGACTGGGCAAAGACCGACCCTTCATAAGCAAATGATTTTTTATTGTTATTAACGAAAGCACTAGCCCAGTTTGTGGCATTATCTTGTATAATGTCAAATGATCCCTCACCTCGGATAGCCAACCCCTCAATACCCGGGATGTCATATTCAGCATATACATTTCCAAGGGCTCGATATTGCTCACGCTTATCCAAAAGAAGATCTCTCCTATTGGCAAGTGCAGCATTACCGGCGCCTGGGTTCCAAAAGCCAGATGGGTCATCTGTATCGTAAATAGGATACCAAGGCAGGGCGCTCTTAACTATAGCCGCGAAACTGCCAACGGAACCTGCGTTTCCTCCCGGATTTCCGTTTGCTTCTTTTGTCCGATAGTTTTCTAAATAGGAAAGACTAAACCGTGTTCCTAACTTCAATCTTTTGATCGGTGTTAGTTCTAGGTTAATTCTCCCGCTAACCCTGCTTAAATCATTGCCTACATTAACTCCTTTATCCTTTCTATAGTTGAGGGAAGTAAAGAGATTTGATTTTTCATTTCCCTGCGCGAACGATATGTTTACATCATTAAAACTACCTTTTCTCAATCCTTGCTTTGCCCAATCTGACTGGGTTGCCAACGCTTGTTCACGCGTTATCGGCGTAAGAAAGTTAGCATTTAACATATAGGCCGGAGTAAACTCGCCTTTGTTGCTGTTGGCAAGAGCCTGGTCAAGGATAGCAATCCATTCTTGCGTATTGGCGTGGCCGGCATCCTCTACCGATTTGGACAATTGCGATATGCCCGATGAGTAATCAACCGTTACGCTTCCCTTGCCTTTACCCGTTTTTGTAGTTACGATGATTACGCCATTCGAACCTCTTGAACCATAAATAGCGGTTGCTGCAGCATCTTTTAATATTTCAATGGATTCTATATCATTGGGATTGATAGACGCCATGGGATTTTGTGCCACCGTAGCAGAAGTCCTCCCTATATTATCCGTAAAAACAGGCATACCGTCAATGACCCATAACGGATCGGTATCAGAATTAATGGAACTCACACCTCGTATCTTAATATTGGTTGGCGCACCCGGTGTGCCACTGGTACTCTGCACCTGAACGCCAGGCGCTCTGCCTTGCAAGGCATCCATAAAATTTAACGTTTTTGCTTGCGTAATTTCTTGTGTGGAAATACTCGCCACAGCACCCGTTAAGGTTCGCTTTTCTTGCGTACCGTAACCAATAACCACAATTTCACTTAAGGTTTGTATATCAGGCATGAGTGCTACGCTCACATTGGTTTGTGTCCCTACACTTATTTCTTGCGCCGTGTATCCAATAAAAGAAAAAACCAATATGCTGGATTCACTTGCAACATTCAATGAATAATTCCCGTCAACGTCTGTATTGGTTCCGTTAGTGGTTCCTTTTTCAACCACGTTAACACCCGGCAATGCTTCACCTGTCTCCGAAGTTATGCGTCCCTTCACTAGAATGGCCAGTGGCACATTATTCACAACTGAAATGGATGGAGCATGTATAACATCCGAAGGTATGGTCACAATGTTTTCCTTCAAGGGTGCTGTATCAATTGTTGAACGTAATTCTTTTCGAGCGTGCTTCTTTAAAACAATTTGTTTCCCTGTGATGTTATAGGCGATCGGAGTATTTTCAAAAAGCAATTGTAGCGCCTTTTCTAACGCTACATTGGAGAGCGAAAGGGTGATGGTGCGCTCTACATCCACCTGCTTGTCAAGATAAAAAAATGTCATACCGGTTTGATTCTCCACCAGATGAAAAACATTTTTTATGGGTTCATTTGATACTGACAAGGTGACCAGGGTGTTATCCACCGTATCCCGCGCTTGAAGCACCGGGCTCTGAAAAAGGCATAGGATCATTAACAAGCCTGACATTCTCTTAATAAAGACAGGATTTGAAAATGCATGTACAAGAATCAACCATTTCTCAAGGTAATCTTTTTTCATAATTTTGTTTTAGGGTTAAACATTGTTTTGACTGCCTCCGGTGACCGTGTTACTTTGACGAGCGATGCGGTGCCGGATTTTTGATTTTAGTCTAACTATCTGCGTTAGGGAAAGCGGATGGGGTATCTCGGTTTGGCGTTCATACTGTAGTTGGGTTAAGTACACCTGATATACACCCGTACTGTTTCATACCCCTACCCTATTTTATTTAATTTTTGAAAAATTTTTATTGACGTTGAAGGGATGATGATTTAGCTTATTTAATATTCCTCAGTTTTTCGCAAAAGAGCTTCAACAAATAGAGGAAGAAAGTGGAGCTTACGTCAACGACAGTGAATTATAAATTGTTAATTTGAACAACGATGCCCAGCCTGAAAAACATATGGAACGACATAGAAAAGCAGACCGCCATATACAATAAGAGCGCTGCCGCTGTTTTGAACATTGCCGATTTCAACCAGATGGCCATCACTGCGCATAGCACCCGGATTGAGGGGAGCACCTTAACATTAAACGAGACTATTTCACTTCTGGAGAAAGGGATCCCGGCAACCGGTAAGCCAATCGATCATCAAAACATGGTATTGGACCATCATGAAGCGCTCCTTTTTATTCTTAACAACGCAAAAGAGAAGCGGCCACTCTCAATAGGATTTATCCAAGAGATAGCCGCGCGGGTAATGCGGCGAACGGGGAAGACGGTAATTTCTATTCTAGGTGACACGGTCGAGAACAAGGGGGACTTTCGAAAAGTGAGTGTTTCTGCTGGGGGACATTTTTTTGTGAGTTATCAAAAAGTCGAGCCCATGATCAAGGAATTGATAGCGCGTGTAAACGAAACCCTATCTACGGTAAAGAGCATTGAAGAAATTCACACATTGGCTTTTACGGCGCATTTTGATTTGGTGTCTATCCATCCCTTTACGGATGGCAACGGTCGTGTGAGCCGCTTGTTAATGAACTACATCCAGGCTTACCCTGGCCAGCCCTTGACTATTGTACAAGATCAGGAGAAAACAAATTATATCGAAGCTCTTCAAGCCTGTAGAAAAGAAAGCTCAACAGCACCGCTTGTAAATTTCCTTTCCGAGCAGCACTTGAGCTGGATGGTTCAACTTGAGCTTGACTACCAAAAATCTTTAGAGTCCGAATTAAAAAAAGAGAAGGGCAAAGGACTAGGGTATTCGATTTTTTATTAAACACCAAACCTCATTACCATAGCATTAAAAGACCTGATTCACTTGTGCTTCTTATCCTTGTGCGTCAATTTCTGCATTTCGATACCAGCAAAAATGAGCCCCAACAATCCGTGTGAATCGTTATCTACAATGGGACGGTTTCGATAATAGGTTCGATCTTCTGAACACATGGTACCCATGCAGATATCCGTAACCTCGCCGTTGCTTGAAATAACAGACGTCAGTGCTTGCCAGCTTTTCATGGCATACGGTGTGAAGCGCTTGGCGTTTAACCAGCCGTTATTCACGCCACGGGCAATGGCCATCGTAATGATGGCTGTGCCACTTGTTTCTTTAAAGGATTCCGGTTCATCTAATAAGTTTGGATAAAACCCCGTTACAGGGTTTTGGTATTTCACCACACCCGCTGCATGGTCTTTATAAATAGAGAGTATTTTTCCATACAACGGATGGCCTTTCGGTAAATACAACAGCACTTCGCTTGAAGCCCAAATACCCCATCCGTTTGCTCTAGACCAATACGGAAGTTCTTTTGATGGAGCTGTTGAAAACCATGCATGATGGTATAGGTTCTTCGTGGTGTCAAATAACTTTTCATTAAAAAGAATGATTTGCTGTGCCGCCTGTGTCAGCCATTTCATCTTTTCCGTTTCAGAGGTGGCCAACTGCGAAGCTTCTAACATAAAGGGCAACCCCATAAACATATCATCTGCCCATACGGTGTAAACCTTGGGGGTTTCGCGTGCCAATGTACCATCCGTCAGCCGCAGTTGAGTATGATTCAAATACTCTTCAGTCTCCTGTACTAAACTGGCATATACTTTTTGGTCAAGCGAACTACTTCGATCGATGCGCAGTCGGTAGGCAAAGGGCAGAACGGGAGCCACCTTAAAATCAAGAAGCTGTGAATTCCACAACCGCGAAAACCGTGATGTCAATTTATTGGCGCTATATTTTTCATAGCCTATGTAAGGCTTAATTGCCAGCATAAAATCGCAGTAGTTGTACAGGTAGTCGGTGTACTTAGCATCTCCAGTATAGGTGCCCAAGTGGCCTAACGCCCAGGCTACTCCTGCTGTGTGATAGTTCCAATCGTACAAAGATCCCCAGAATGGATGTGCATCCAAAACATCGGTGGTCAGTTCAACTTTTGGAATCTCCCACGTAAATTCTTCACCGCCTGAACTAAACAAAGAACCCATTTGTGGTTGGTATACTGTTGTCATCTCAGGAGCGTCCTTTAAGGCAAAGGGCCCGAGCACTATCCAATTCGTTATCTTATCTAAGGAAGGGTCAAGTAGCGGGGAAGAGGAAAGGGCAAACTGAAGGAGTGACTTTTTAACTTCCACATCACCTTCTTCTGGCATGGGTATCAATGGCTGAAGCATCACCTTCCATGGCTTTGTTGCCGTTGTCTTCATAGATTTAATAACCAAATGGTTTGTGCCTTGCCTGAGCGGGCATGTAAACGTGTTGGGCATTACCCATGATCGCTCATTCTCCAAAAGTGTATCAGCCGTTGATGCTGTCAGTTCAATGATCATTTTTTCATTAAGCCAAACCTGCACAGCGCCCTGTGAAAGAATTTGAAAATCTATTGACTGAGCCTTTTCAACCTCAAGGTTGGTATAGGCATAGGCTACACCTTGATAGGTTCTAAAAGACCTACCAAAATCAATTGTCTCTATATTCTGAAAACCTTTTTGAGGGCCTGTCACGGTAGCTTTCAATTTAAGTGCTGAATGTGCGATTACCCGATCAGCTACGCGCTTTACATATTCTATGGGTTGCGTGGATGAGCCTTGCGAAAAAATGGATGATACTGTTACCAGATAAAAACTTATGGTTAAAAAAAATATGCGCATGTTTATTTATTTGTTAACGAGACTACAAAAATATATTTCTGGTAAAAACTAAATGCAGCAATGAAAAGATAATGTCTTTTCGTTACCAATTTTTGCAAGATAATTTAATTTCAAAAAAAACAGGTACTCAAAATTGAATCGCACACGCACCTTTTTTTACTGACTGAAACGGAGTGCCTTTTCGAGCTTCTTTGTTTTGCCTTGGTGCATATACAAAGGCTTTTTCATTTCATACAAAAATTCTTTGGCCACCACTGAATTGCCTTCCAAGCGGCCATCGCCCCAATCCTTCCACTGTGGATATGAGGACCAATCCCAATTGATGTAGCAAAACGCTTTTATTTGAGGATACGCATGAATAAAAGTGAAGTAAGGCAAGAACCATTCATTCCAACTCGCTTGTCCGTTCAATACGCCAACGCGGCGCGGGGTAGACTCACCAATCATTACGGGTTTGCGATGCACCATTGCACTATCAAGAAAAGCGATTGTTTTAGGGTCTTTGAAATGCTCTTTATTAAACAAGTCGATTCCCCACCAATCAACATATTCATCACCCGGATAGAAGGCTGTAAAATCTGCCGACCCATCCGTAGCAAAACACCACACGATAGCGGTTGATGAAGGGCCATGGGTGCGCATCACGTCAACTACTTTTCGGAATGCCTTTATAAAAGACTCAGCCTCATAACCATTCCATCTGCCGTTGAACTCGTACCCTATGCGCAAAAATATTGGCGTATTAAATTTCCGAAATGCAACGGCCATTTTTTTAAGTTGATCATCGTAGAGTCCATCCGCTACAGCACCTTCGTAATGTTGGTCAGGAGTTCCATCTTTTGTCATACTCAAGCCAATCTGCGGAATGACCATCTCAGGATATTCCTTTAGTAGCTGCTTTCTCTTTTCTACCCATGCTTCGAAATCTGTGTTTCGCAAACTTGCATAGTCCATATACAATACGGGCGCGTAATCATTTCCCATCACATTGACATAGTTTCGAAATGCCTCAGGTGATTGCCCTGCGCCGCTTAGCACCGCTGATTTGGGTTCTAAGGTTGCACCGAAAAACATACGCTTAACAATGGGCTGCTGCCCCTTTGCAACTACACTAAAGATCATTACTAAATAAAACGGGAGAACCTTTCTCCATGCTCGATTTGTTAAAAGCATACCTTGAGATTTACACTATAATATGATGTTGGTTCCGAATTCGGTTGCTGCGAAATAACGATTGGGTATGCCTCTATATACACGCGTATTGTTTTATACCCTTAGTCAAGTCAATTAATTTTAAAAAATTTTAGTGATGATGATTGCAAAAGATTCTTTTCGCCTTTTACCTGTAAATTTAAGCAAGAAGTATAGAATTCGAGTAAGAGAAAACTACGCAGCAACCCATTCAATATTTACAGTTTCACTCACTGCCTCTTCTTATTTTTTTCACACAGTTCCTGCATTTCATTAAAAGAAAAAATAATTTAGTAACTGTGTGAATT
>JBBRKB010000077.1:0-12362 GCA_038218385.1 Cytophagales bacterium
GATTTCTCATCAAATCTTTCTAACTCACTTTCAATATCCAGCGAATTCTCTGCGCTTCTTGGCTTAAGCTTTATGCAGTAGGTGTCTTCCGATAGGTAATCACGATTAAACGAAAATGTTTGCCCAACCGTCCGATTACCAATAAGCAAAATAATGATTGTCATTATTTTCATGTATCTCATTTAATAGTTTACCGCTAATCGCTTGATTACTTAACCAATCAAAGCTGAGTCTTTTTCCCATAGCTAGTGCGCTTTCTCGATTTGTCATTCGTCATTTTGCATTTGTACTTGCATTGTAACCTGCTTCGCTGATCACTGTGAGTTCACCTGTAATTACATCTTGTTCCGTTGCACTTTGGAATGCCACAACGCGACCCATATATTTTGCTCGGTTCGATAACTTTATTACAATCTTATCTCCGGGATTAAGATCATCGGGTTTCTTATCCATGGCAGCTTTACAAACCACAGGTTTGCCTGCTAAAAAATCCTGATCGGTCTCCTTCGTGTCAAATTGATAGATATTCATGCCTGCAAAGTAAACATTAAAACTCGCATTGTGTGGTTACGATCAATGCGGCAGTTCCTATGGATTGCCTTGTGTAAAAAGACGGGTTAAATAAAGGCTTTCGGGAACAAGTGCAGTTTCAGTAAGCGATTTCCAAATGAATTGTCCTGCTCTTTTTAAAATAATGAAGTCACATTGCCTGAAAGGATCATCTTGCCGTTCGAACGCTACATTTATATCCAACCAAGAAGGCGAATAAATTTGATGATTTCCGCATTCGCTTCAAGCTATCATGAATTCAGAGTTGGGATTAGAATGTGGTACGGAGAAAAATTAAGGTGGCATCCTGAAATGCTTTATGGTAGGATTGGCGGAAACCTCGGCTGATTTCTGTCTATTCACAAACACTTTATTAGGTTCATCTGTTAATCTTTTTGTGCTAAAATTGTCGCATGTTAATCGATGTTAAGTGATTGTTTATTTACTAAATTAATTAGTTTCGATCGCCTAATTGACGAGTCCAAATTCTTACTACCTTGAAGGTCTATGTTAACAAACCGGATTATTTCCAAAATATTACACGAGTCGGCTCTCGCTCTTAACCAACAGATCAATGGAGAAGATCTTCAACAATTGGAGTTCAATAACCGGGATTACAGAAAAGATGAATTTGAAGAGTTCAAACGCGATCTGATGGAAGCCGGGAACCAGGCCGGGTTACTTTTTCTCCAATATGAATTAAGCAATCAGGAGTTCCGTGATCATCTGAGTGCCAATGACGATTTGCTCCTCGTTTTACAGCAATCAGATAATGAATATTTGCCAATCTTGGTAGACGGAAAGTCATCGAAAAAGAATGCGTACCGTATCATGGAAAATGAAAACGAACCGCTTTCGCTCAACGATCTAAATTTTTCGCAGACAACACCCATCACCTTTTTTGTGGTGATGGCATCACGAAGCCTGGTAAGCGACCATAACTATGAAGATGGGGACGGTAGCGAAACAAGTCCGTTCAAACGCTTTATAAAACTTCTCGCTGCCGAACGCAAAGAAATTTATTACATTATCTTTTATGCGCTTATTGTTGGATTGATTGGGTTGATCTTGCCGTTGGGAATTCAAACTACTGTTGAGTTAATCTCTGGAGGAGTTTTCTTTAGCTCTGTCTACGTGTTGATTGGCATTGTCATCGTTGGTGTCATTATAGGCGGAGCATTACAGATTGTTCAATTGACATTAGTGGAGTATCTGCAACAAAGAATTTTCACCAAGGCTTCTCTTGAATTTGCTTTTCGAATTCCGCGCATCCGGTTAGAAGCACTTCACGGAAAGTATGCGCCTGAACTTATTAATCGATTTTTCGACATTATTACGATTCAAAAAGGACTACCAAAATTATTGATGGATTTTTCAGCGGGCATCGTTCAGATATTTTTTGGTTTGTTGCTCCTTTCACTGTATCATCCACTATTCATTTTCTTTAGTGTCATACTCATCCTCCTGGTTGCCATAATGTTTTATTTCACTGGCTCGAAAGGATTATCCTCGTCTATTCAGGAATCAAAATATAAATACAAAATTGTTCATTGGCTGGAAGAGGTAGCCAGAACATTAAATTCATTCAAGATCGCAGGCACTACAGATCTTCCTATTCGCAAGACGGATAGTCACGTAGCCAACTACCTAAAGTACAGGAAAACCCATTTCAACGTTCTTGTCACACAATTTTCATTTGCTGTTTTTTTCAAAGCAGCCATTACAGGCGGTCTGCTCATCATGGGCACTATCCTGGTTGTTAATAGAGAAATTACCCTGGGTCAATTTGTCGCCGCGGAAGTTGTCATCATTCTGGTTATCACGGCGGTAGAAAAAATCGTACTTAACATGGATGTAGTGTATGATTTGCTGACTGCGGTCGATAAGGTAGCGCACGTTACCGATCTTCCACTTGAGAAGGCGGGGGGTTTTGATTTGCAAAACCGAGTCGATAGTGACGGTTATCATATCCATGTAAATAACCTTACTTATCGCTACCCTGAAAATCCTGAACACAGGCTCAAAAATATTAACCTTAAAATTGAGGCCGGTGAGCATGTATGCATTTCAGGACCTGGTGGATCGGGGAAATCAACGTTGACAAATATCCTGGTGGGCTTAAACAGCAATTTTACCGGCAGTGTTGCTATTGATGGTTATTCCATTCGCGACTTGGATCTCGCTCACATGCGCAATAAGGTTGCGAAAAATATTTCTCCTGAAGAATTGTTTGACGGCACACTGATTGAAAACATTACCGTAGGAAAATCAATGGAAAGTATCTCTGACGTGATGGATGCGCTGAGGGAAGTGAAACTTGATGAGGAAGTTAATCAGTTTCCGGAAGGTCTTAACACACATGTGGTGAGCGGTGGCAAAGGACTTTCCAACACCACCATTCATAAACTTATCTTAGCCCGTTGCTTTGCAAAAAAACCACGTTTGCTAATTCTTAATGACTTTTTTACAGGACTCAAACGCACTTCGAAACTTGAGCTTATAAACAGTGTGATAAACAAAGCAAAACGTTGGACACTTATAACAGTATCAAACGATCCGCTAGTGATGGCGTCATGCGATCGGGTGCTGGTGATGAACAATGGTAGCATTGAAGCTGAGGGTACTTTTGAAGAGTTGATGAGAACAGGGGTGTTGACTAACTATATCGAATAGGCTATGCTAAATCTATTTTCGGAAAATGGAGGTAAAGAATTAGCGTCAGAAAAGCTGTATTCGCTCAGAGCGTTGAAGGCACCTCGCGCGGGCAAAATTCTTGCGCGATGGTTTGTAGGTGTGTTTCTTATTTCTTTGATCATCATTTTTCTGCCGTGGCAACAGAACGTGCGTGGTGGTGGCAAAGTCACAGCATTCAATCCAGCAAACAGACCCCAAACCGTTGAGTCAATCATTGGCGGACGAATTAAAAAATGGCACTTTCAGGAAGGTGACTATCTGGAAAAGGGTGACACCGTTATTACTATCACAGAGGTCAAAGAAAAATATTTCGATCCACAACTATTGGAAAGACTCAATGAGCAAATTCAATCCAAAGAAAAAAGTATTCAATCAAAGAAAGACAAGGCACTTGCATTGGAGAGACAAATAAAAGCGTTGTTTGAAGGAAAGGACATTAAGCTCACACAGGTAAAAGCAAAACTGGATGCCGCCCACGTGCAACTTCAAAATGCAGAAAATCAATTCACCCGAAACAAAAAAATTTTTGAGGCCGGCAACATTCCGTTAACCAAGTTTCAGGAATTTGAATATAAATACCAGGGAAGTCTGGCTGACTTTCAAAACGCCAAAAGTGAAGGTGCCCGAGTTGAAACGGAATACCTTGATAAAATAAGCAAGGCAGAGTCAGACTTCAACAACACTTTATCTGAACTTTATGAATCACAAGCGGAGCTTTCCAAACTCAACAATGAATTTTCCAACACCCGCATTAGAAGTGAACAATACCAGATTCTCGCACCCCAAAGTGGTGTGCTGGTTCGTGCTTTAAAAGCAGGTATAGGTGAGACATTAAAAGAAGGAGACGCTGTCTGCACCATTATGCCTGAGGCATCTGACTTTGCTGTTGAAATGTATGTAGCCGCGAATGATGTTCCATTAATAAAAAAAGGAAGCACGGTGAGAATTGAATTTGATGGATGGCCTGGGCTACAGGTATCCGGTTGGCCTAGCGTTTCAGTTGGTACCTTTGGTGGAAAAGTAAAAGTGATAGACTATATAAACATGAAGCCAGGAGAATTCAGAATTCTTGTTGTTCCTGATACACTGGATCAATCATGGCCGAAGCAACTTCGCATTGGCACCGGAATTAAGGGATGGGTTATGTTAAATGATGTGCCGGTTTGGTATGAGATTTGGCGTCAGTTAAACAGATTCCCTCCCAGTCTTTACAGTGAACCGTTGGATGACATTATCAACAAAAAAGCGAAAGAGGCAAAATGAAAAGAGGTCTTAAAACTTTTTTGCTCATTGCTCTCGGTTGGTTTGCTACACATGCTCACGCGCAAATACATATGGACTCCGTTTTTGTGTTGCCGGATAATGTCATTCCCTTTACCATCAATAATCTTTATCAGCTCGTTGTTACCAATCACCCGATCGCAAAACAAACAGCATTGTTAAGCGACATCGCTAAGCAAGAAATTCGTCTGGCGCGAGGAAACTTTGATCCTAAACTTGAAGCCTCCATTCTGAAAAAACAATTCGATGGCAAAGAGTATTATTCAATAGTGAACGGAGGAATAAAATTTCCAACCTATTTTCCAATCAATCCCTCGATTGGTGTGGATAGAAATATTGGACAAAACCTTAACCCCGAGCGATACATTAATGATGAATTTAATTACCGACAGTTTTATGCAGGCATATCACTTCCGTTGGGAAGGGGCTTGTTCACAGACGACAGACGAACGGCATTAAAGCAGGCAGAACTTTTTAAAGAGATGACGGAAGCCGATCAAGTAAAACTCATTAACAAGTTGCTGCTCGATATCGCCAAAGATTATTGGCAATGGTACCACGACTATTACTATTCGAGACTGACTCAACTTAATGTGTCCATTGCAGAGAATATTTTTCAACGTGTAAAAGTAAATGCAGAGAATGGTGAGCTTGCTCCCATTGATACGGTACAGGCGAAGATCACTTTGCAACAGCGTCAGATCGAGTTTCAGGAGTCCGTTCTTAACGTTCGCAACACATCGTTACAACTTTCCATGCATCTATGGGATAGCATTGGCGATCCATCAGTGCTACCAGACAACGTTGTGCCCGTTTTGTCAGACGATGAAAACATTATGACCCTTGACGACCTCATTGACAAAGCTCGTGATCGTCACCCCGACCTTCTCAAAGTGCGCGTCAAGATCAGGCAATTAGAAACAGATCAACGCCTTGCCAAAGAATATTTGAAGCCAACATTAAACTTGAATTACTATTTTCTGAACCAGCCTTTTGATCCGGAGGGGAACACTTCATTTACATGGGATGATAATTACAAATTTGGAATGGACTTTTCGTTTCCCGTATTTCTTCGAAAAGAAAGAGCCAAGGTGGCGCAAGCAAATATCAAAATTGCTTCGACCACATACGAGCAAAGACTGCTGGAACGAACCGTTATCAATCAAATTCAAATAGTGTATAATGACTTCACTTACAAAAGATCGATACTGGCGCAGCAGCAACAAATGGTTTCGGGATATGAGCAATTGCTTGCTGCTGAAATAGTAAATCTGGAAAATGGAGAAAGTGACTTGTTTAAAATTAATGTGCAGCAGGAAAAACTGCTTCAGTCACAAGCCAAAGCACTTAAACTTTTGACCGAACTTCAAAAGCAAAAAGCCACGTTATACTGGGCTGCGGGAACAAGTTATGCGTATCCCGATTAGTTTTGAACCGTTTATATGGGCTCAAAAACGACAAGCTCTTCGCCACGTGGGTTAAGCATGTAGGAGTTGACAAGGTTTTGTACCGTTGGGGTTTTTACGCCGGGCTTCACAAATATTCGTGCCGCCTCAAAGTCAGCCACCGGTTCTCGCCTGTCCATAAAACCAAAGCCGACATACTTTCCTTTCTCTACCAATATCATGGAGCGCTCGCGTGCCGTTCTCCCCTTGCCAAGTATCGCCACCGACTCACCTTCTTCATAGAACGAAGCTATTACATCACCAACACGTGCGTTGTATTTTGTTGTCGTCTCTATTTCCATGCATGCCCCATGGCATGTTCCGGTTTGATATTCAAAACATAAACCCTTGGCAAGCTGGAGTCCGCTTAGCTTGGGACACAACTCATAGGTGCGCACTTTTTCCCACAAAAAATTCCATGCATCACCTTTTGCAGAAAAGCGAATAAGTGGAACGGTGCCGCGCACCACTTTGGTTACAGCGAAGCGCTGGTAGCCATTGCGATCTTCGTAATCATAAATGCCCCATTCTTCTGTCTTGTGTTTTTGTGCCTGATTATATTTCGGCCACAGCCTTCTTATCTCTTGTGATTCTAAAATCAACGCGATCAAATCGTTGCCTGTGAGTTCAAATGAAATGCGATGAATTTCATTCCGAATGTTGGAGCGGCTCCATTCACGCGCATCGCCCGTGAAATGGCCAGCAATTCTTTTTTTAATATTCGTTGCCTTGCCCACATAGATCACCTGATTTCTGGCATTGATAAAATAATAGACACCCGGTAGTGCAGGAAGTTTTATAAACTCTTCTTTAGGCAAGTTTGGCGGAAGAATAGTTTCACCCGAATTGCGTCTAAGCGATTTAACAATCTGTCCATCCTTATCGCGTTGCAACAACAGATCAAATATTTTTGCCGTTGCTGCCACATCTCCATCAGCGCGATGTCGGTTAGGAATAGTGATGCCTAAACTTTCGGCAAGGCTACCCAAGCTATAGGAACGGAGGCCTGGAATTATTTTTCTGCTCAACCGAACGGTGCACAATTTTTTTGATTGCCAGCTCAATCCATTCTGTTCCAATTCTTTTTTCAAAAATGAATAATCAAAATGCGCATTGTGGGCAATAAATATTTTGCCTTCCAATTGTCCATGAATGATTTTCGCCATCTCTGAAAAGGTCGGGGCATCAAGCACCATTTCCTGTGTGATGCCTGTGAGGCCCGTGATATAAAGTGGAATGTTTCTCCCCGGATTTATTAAGGTATGGAACCGACTAGTGATTTTAAATCCATCATGCTGAAAAATAGCAACCTCCGTTATCCGGTGGTTGGCCGCATATCCTCCTGTAGTTTCAATATCAACAATCGCGTACATAAATTCCCTGAAAATTAAAGAATCATTCTCTATCTTTCCATCTGTTTGCAAAGAGAATTTCTTAAACCTCAATTATTCTTCTAACACATTCTAAAATGGATACTTACCCCTTATTTACTATCGTATGAACGGAATTGTCCGATTTCTTTTATCAGGTTTAGCAGTTCTTCTCGCTGCTTACCTTCTTCCCGGTGTTGATGTGGATCATTATGGATACGCCCTACTCGTTGCGGTTGTGCTTTCCCTTGTCAATATTATCGTAAGGCCCATCCTGGTTATTTTAACACTTCCCATAACGGTGTTTACCTTGGGATTGTTTATGTTGGTGATCAATGCTGTCATGATCCTTTTGGTTGATTACTTCATTGATGGTTTTCAGGTAGATGGATTTTGGTGGGCACTTGGCTTCAGCTTGATCCTCTCTATACTTAATAGTTTGTTTAGTGATCTGTCAAAAGACAAATAATTTATCCTTACCGAACCTATACTCTTACTTATTATGAATCGAAATGTATTGTCGGCATTCTTCGCCATGTCTCTGTTGTTCGCTTGTTCAACAAAAGAAAAACCTGCTACCGAACATTCTGTTGAAAGCTCACTCGCAGATTTGAAAGTCTATGACGGACTGGAAGTTACTTTGTTTGCTTCGGAACCCATGCTCACCAATCCCACCAACATTGACATCGATGCAAAAGGTCGTGTGTGGGTTTGTGAAGCCTACAACTACAGAACCGAACTCAACCCAAAAAATCCTGTAAAAGATGAAGGTGATCGTATTCTCATTTTAGAAGATACGGATGGCGATGGCAAAGCCGATAAGCAAACAGTTTTTTATCAAGGCAAAGACATCAATGCTTCCTTAGGTATTTGTGTATTGGGAAATAAAATAATCGTTTCGTGTGCTCCCAATGTTTTTGTATTCACCGATGAAGATGGCGATGATGTACCGGAGAAAAAAGAAATTTTATATCAAGGCATTCAAGGCGTGCAGCATGATCACGCTGTGCACAGCTTTAACTTCGCGCATGATGGCCGCTTGTATTTTACCATGGGCAATGAAGGAAAAAGTTTAGTCGATGCAAAAGGTGACACCGTTGTTGATATTCATGGAAATAAAGTGGTGACCGATGGCAAGCCTTATCGTCAAGGATTAGTTTTACGCACAGCACTCGATGGATCAAACGTAGAGGTAGTAGCTAATAATTTTCGCAACAACTATGAAGCCGCCGTTGATCCGTACGGCACTATTTGGCAATCAGACAATGATGATGATGGCAACAAAGGCACACGCATCAATTATGTAATGGAGTTTGGGAATTATGGTTACACGAATGCACTTACCGGTGAAGGATGGCGCGCACGCAGAACCAATATGGAAAAAGAAATTCCGTTACGTCATTGGTATTTAAATGATCCGGGCAATGTTCCTAACCTTTTGCAAACTGGCTCTGGTTCTCCTACCGGAATGACAGTCTATGAAGGGACCTTGCTACCTGAAATTTTCTACGGCCAAATGATTCATGCTGAGCCCGGACACAATGTTGTGCGAGCCTATCCTGTAGAAAATGATGGGGCAGGATACACAGCAACTATCGTCAATATTTTGGAAGGACAAAATGATCAGTGGTTCCGACCAAGTGATGTGGCTATTGCTCCTGACGGTTCACTTTTCGTTGCCGACTGGTACGACCCTGGAGTAGGTGGTCATCAGGTAGGTGATCTTGAACGAGGCAGAATTTATAGAATCGCACCTCCAAAAAATTCATACAAGACGCCATCCGTTTCTTTTGAAAATCCCGATGAGGCGGCAAAGGCATTGCTAAGTCCCAACGCAGCCACTCGCTATCTCGCATGGACAGCATTGGCAAAAGCCGGAACATCTGGTGAAGCTGCTCTTAAAAAAATATGGGAATCGTCAAACGCAAGACATCGTGCACAAGCACTTTGGTTATTGGCAAGGCTAGAAGCCGCTGGTGATGCATACATTTCACAAGCATTGAATGATAAAGATGCGAACATCCGCATCACCGGTATTCGTGTAGTCCGTGAACTTAAAAAAGATGTAGTATCCTTGGTAACACCTTTGGCAAAAGATCCATCGCCACAAGTAAGACGTGATGTTGCCATTGCATTGCGTGGAAACAATTCCGCGGAAGCGGCAACTCTTTGGGCTGAACTTGCCGCACAGCATGATGGCAAAGACCGTTGGTATTTGGAAGCATTGGGTTTAAGTGCTGATGGAAATTGGGATCAACGTTTTATGGCGTGGAAACAATTGGCCAGTGTTGATTTGAAAAGTGCAGCTGCTGCTGACATTATCTGGAGAAGCAGAAGCAAGTATGCCATACCCTTGTTGGCCGATTTAATTCGTTCGGCAAATGATACCGACATGCTTCGCTATTATCGTGCTTTCGATTTTCATTCCGATCCCTCCAAACAACAGGCGCTTATAAAACTTGCGCTTGATTCGAAAGGTGAAAAAGCTATGTATGCACTCAAGCATATGGACGCAACGAAGGCAACGATTACGCCTGCACTTACAGCGAAATTAAATGAAGTGCTAAAGCTTTATGAAAATAAAATTGAATACGTTGAAATGGTGAAAGCCTTCAAGCTTCAATCCAAAGCGCCTGATCTTCTTGCGTTAGGCATTCACTATCCGGATAGTCTTGCAGGCAAAGAAGCCTTGAAGGTAGTAAGTGAATGGGGCAAGTACGACATGTACAAACAAGTAGTGGCGAAGAAGAATCCCGAAGAATTGATGCCTCTTCTCAAGGGTCTTCAAGCGCAGATGTACGACAAAAAAATTATTGCCATCGTTCAAAACATTGCGCTTGATTCGTCCTATTCATTATCCGTACGAAATGCGGCCATCCGTTCATTTGGTGGAAATGGTGAATCAGAAAAAGCATTGTTGGAATTAGCGAAGGAAAAGAAAATTCCAAAAGATCTTACCAATGCCGCAGCCAGTGTTTTTCAAAATATCTGGCGCCCTGACATGCGTGCTGAGGCAGCCAAGTATGTTCCACTACCTTCTACAAAAGGTGGGACATCACTCCCTGATATAAATGAACTCGCTTCCAAAAAAGGAGATGCTATAAAAGGAAAAGAAGTTTTCAAAAACATATGCAGCACATGCCACCAGGTGAATGGAGATGGGACTAATTTTGGTCCGGGATTAAGTGAGATTGGTGACAAACTTCCAAAGAATGCCATTTACAAATCCATTCTCTATCCAGACCAGGGAATCAGTTTTGGCTACGAAGGCTACTCGCTGAAACTAAAAGATGGAACAGAAGCCTTTGGCATGATTACATCAGAATCAGAAAGTGAAATTGAAATCGTATACATGACCAATAAGCAAACCGTGAAGAAAATAGATGTTGTCTCTAAGACGCAACTTGGTAGTTCGTTAATGCCATCGAACTTGCAAGCAGGCATGACCGAAGAAGAACTTGTTGACTTGGTTGAGTATCTTAATGAGCTTAAGAAGAAATAAAAATCCCCACCTCATCATTTGAAAAAGTATAATAAAAAAAACCCTGACAAAAAATGTCAGGGTTTTTTTAAGAAAAACAAAATCTAGCTAAAACCTAAAGCCTAACGTGGGCATACACCATCACAGGTTTAGTATCTAACAGTGCGGCTTGCAAAGGCTCATGTCTGAGAGCCTGCAATTGAAGAATAAAATCGAGTACACTTACCTGATACCCACCACTTCCATTTTTCTTGTGATGATCTTCACCTTGTTGGTAGGTATCGTTAGCCATTTTACGATGCGGCATCCGAAAACTTTTTAAAATCATAAATAATTTTTGAATGGATTGTGCTGCCCTAATAATTCCAGGAGAGGGGTGCTCTTGAAGTGCGCGAGTGACTTTGGTGGTGAGTGAAGGTTTAGTCGCCCACCGCCAGTAGGTATCACGAACGAAGTCCATGTTGTAGTCAAGGTATCCTTCTTTAAACTTCGTGTACGTATGGTCATGAACATCTGAACTCCAAAGTAAATGATCGAACACAAACATGGGCATCTCTACAGCGCCGGGTCCAATGTACTCGCGATTATAATCAACTTTAATGGGCTCAAAATAAAATCTCAATTCATTGGCAAAGATTGCTGGCGACACATTACGTTTTGCATGCACCATTCCATTCACCATGGCTGACATTAAATCATGAACCTCCTCACACGCAACACTGAAAAAATCAGAGTCGAGTTCTTCAGTTTGCAATTCTTCAAGAATGGTAATGGATTTTAGCAAGGAGGGATAAGCAATTTTTACACTGTTGATGAGTTGTATTTCGTCAGCCAATCCTGTGTACGTTCTCATACGATCACCGTCTGGATTCCACATCGTATAATGGATAAGGGTATCGCGTGGTGGCAGCCCGGTCTTCACCTGAAGTACGAGTAAAACATATTCAAGTTCAGGAATTGCTTCTACAGGCTCAACACCCCATCGTTTTAAAATGCCAATGAAAATGCCCAAGTCCCGCATGGCAGCCAACGATTCTTCGTAGCTGAATGCATCTAACCTGTCGGGTACTGGAAGGTGATTGTAAAGCATTTGTTCAATCGCCTTGAGATCTTTCATTTTGTTAAGGTCATGGAGATCCACTATTGTTTTGTCAAACGATAGTGGATCCAATGCCTGAACTCTTTTTGCGCAGTCTACCCATTGATCGATTGCATGCCCGGAGTCGGTTCTCATTTGATTCTAATTAAGCAGCCAATCCGTGCAGGCTTTTTCAGAACCAAAAGAAGTAATGGTAAGTCGACCCACCTTGGCTTCTTTGTTTACTTTGTTTACGGTTGCAGCCGCAAATACATCTTCCGATAGAACGGCACCAATTTTTTTAAGGCCGACCTTTTCCATTTCAGGAAACCAGGTTTGTGTAAGGTAATCCTGAACTTCTTTTGAGAGGATGCGGAGCTGACTGTGATCACTGAGGTGTGACTTGGTGTGGTTCTCTTTTACATACTTGGTCATTAGCGAACAACCCTTTTTCACATCATCCG
>JBBRKB010000078.1:0-12350 GCA_038218385.1 Cytophagales bacterium
ACCACCGTCAAGTCTTCTCCAGCAATAGCAACGGGTGGCGTATTGGGCGTAACCGAATCAAGTTCACGACACGTTAGTAACGTAATCGCAAGCAAGATGAACAGACTAAAGGAGGCATTCTTCATTAAAAGCATTTTTAACTAACCTCACCGGATCATACCGCTCCTATCCTACCCTTTATTTGGTGACTCTCTTTGGTGACCGTATTTTTGAAATGGTTACCAGAAGTTTTAAAAATTTATTTAGGGTGAGAGCTTTCTTTTCAAATTTTAATACGATTGAGTAACCACTATCTTTATGCAAGCACTAACTACTGGAAATTCGTGAGGACAGCTATTGAAGGGCGAGAGCTTGAACTTTTACAACAAGGCGACAGATTATTGCTGAAAGAGCTTTATAAGAAGCATCGGCCTGCGTTTTTGAAGTGGGCTCAGCGACAATATCCTGGATTTGCTGACGATGCTCCGGATATTTATCAACAAGCCTTTACCATAGTTTATTTCAATGTGAAAGCAGGAAAGTTTACCGGGATTGAGAGCACTGTTAAAACATATCTGTTTGGCATAGGTAAAAATCTGCTCAACAAGAAGGCCGGTAATAAATCAGAACAGCCCGAGTCATTGGATGCTATAAAAGAAGTTGTGCTACCCACGGAGACTATCTTTGATAAATATGAAGCCACGCACCGGCAGGTGATGGTGAAATCAATTTTGGAAAAAGTAGGTGAGCCCTGCAAAACCATACTAACCAAATACTATTTCGATAACTTTACCATGGAAGCCATTGCCGAAAACATGGGATACAAATCGGCTATGATGGCGAAGAAGAAAAAATGTGAGTGTCTGATAAAAATCCGAAAGGCACTCAACGGAGAGAGCACAGCTATAAAACGTGAGGAAGAATGATAAACGAGGAGGAAGATATTGAGCTAATCGAAAAGTATTTCAACAAGACACTCAGCTCACAGGAAGTCGAGCAATTTGATATACGCTTTAAAGCCGATGCTGCATTCGCAGCGATGGTGGATGATTATAAAGACATCATACAAGGCGTACGGCTTGCCGCCCAAGAAGATTTTCAACGTGATGTTACCACCTGGGAAACAGAATTAAAAAATCAAGAGCAAACCATCCGACCGCTGTGGTGGAATCCGTACTTGTCGATAGCAGCAGGATTACTAATTCTTTTCGTAGCGGGTTTATATTTCTTTTATCCAAAGGACAACAACAACACGGACCAACTTTTCACGGCTTACTTTACACCTTATGAAGATGTAGTCAGTGTTCGCGGTGACAATCAACAGATAACCCTGAGTGAAGCGTTAGTATTTTATAATAATGGGGAATACAACAAAGCGGCAGATTTATTTGAATCATACTTAAAGGAACAACCCAATAACGCTTCTGCATTATTGTATAAAGGAATTTCTGAACTTACGATGAATGATGCTGATAAAGCAATTCGAACATTCAAAAAAGTAACTACACTTGAGAGTATATTTAAAGAGCAAGCCGAATGGTATTTGACACTCTCCTACCTAAAAGCGGGTGATCAACAAACTACATTCACGTTAGCCAAAAAAATTGCAGATCAACCCCATCACGATTATCAGACTAAAGCCAGCGCACTGATGAAGCAACTGAATTAATTTTTAAAGATTGCTTTTTTCTTGCGTTCAAACCCCAGCACCCTTGCAACTATCGCCACGCCAAACCCGAGTATCTCATCTTCCTACCAAAAAATTGTTGCCAAATAAAAAGGACTGCTCTTCCTATTTGAAGCCTCCATTTTAGTGCGGGATTATAAACAATTATTTAATGTTTTAATAGTGTTTCCATAACGGCAAAACAGTTATCATTGTCCACCAAAATGAGAATGCCGCCTAACCAGCAAAACCTATGTTTGATTTAGACATATCCCACTCCATTCTATTGATTCTTTGTTTAGGTGCTGCCTGTGGTTTCGAATTTGTCAATGGATTTCATGACACGGCCAACGCAGTGGCAACGGTTATTTACACCAATTCATTAAAACCAACCATAGCCGTAATCTGGTCAGGCTTCTGGAATTTTCTGGGTGTTTTGCTTGGCGGGATAAGCGTGGCCATTGGCATCATTGCACTGCTGCCCGTAGAATCACTGGTTGATCAAAATATTGCCCACAGCCTTTCAATGGTGATGGCCCTGCTGGGAAGCGCCATTTTCTGGAATTTATTGACCTGGTATTTTGGGATACCGTGCTCTAGTTCGCATACCCTTATCGGATCGATCCTGGGTGTGGGTGTAGCCTATTCATTATTGCCCGGTGCCACGGAAGCAGCAGTCAACTGGGGAAAAGCCCAGGACATTGGATTGTCGCTTTTAGTTTCACCGCTTTTTGGTTTTTCAATGACCATCATTGTGATGTATCTGATCAGAACCCTCACAAAAAAAACATCCTATGGGGAGAGCCTTTTTAAAGAGCCTAAAAAAAATGCACCACCTCCACTATGGATTCGTTCAATACTGATTGTAACCTGCACAATGGTAAGTTATTTTCACGGTTCCAATGATGGGCAAAAAGGCGTTGGCCTGATGATGCTTATCCTTATCGGAATTGTACCCGGATATTTTGCACTCAATGTAAATATCAACCCAAAAGATCTCACCCAGCCACTTCAAAAAATTGAGATGATCATGAACAGTGTTGATCATTCACGTCTTGCAGAATCAGATCAACTAAAATTCACGGAAACAAAACAAATGCAAGCACGTTTGTCTGCCAATGTCTTGTCCGTTAGTGATATCGCCTCCATTAATAAATCAGAACGTTTCAATGTGCGCAGAGACATTATGGTAATGTCTAGAAATATGAAGGACCTTATCACACAGCCCGAATTACGGCTTAGTGAAAGCGAACGCGCAGATTTGGATAAATCCATCAAGTCGGTTAGGACGCTGACTGACTACTCACCCAAATGGGTCATTCTGATGATCTCCATATCCCTTGGATTAGGAACGATGATCGGGTGGAAACGAATTGTGAAAACTGTGGGAGAAAAAATTGGCAAGGAGCATCTCACCTATGCACAAGGGGCATCTGCAGAATTGGTAACGGCCAGCACGATTGGACTTTCTACAAGTTTTGGTTTGCCCGTCAGTACTACACATGTGCTATCATCCGGCATTGCGGGTAGCATGGTAGCCAATAAAGGAATTAAAAATCTTCAAGGCAAAACGGTGCGTAATATTCTATTGGCATGGTTTCTTACCCTTCCGGTCGTCATGATTCTTTCTGGAACGTTGTTCCTTATCTTTAGGGCTATTTTCTAATATCTGCTTTTAAAAATTATCAGTCAGGAACTAATGAGTACGCTAGTTTAAGCCAACAAATACATTAGTCCACTCTTTTAGGCCACGGTAACAATTCTTCAGAAGTCCTGCGAAAGCTGTTCAATTTTGAACATCTTTGTACACCATAGAACACTCTTGTCCGGTTAAACATGCAAACCATTCGGGATAGGGTGTTGGTACAGTATTTTCTTACGAATACATTCACTTAAACAAAAAACCTATTTTGACTTCTGAAGGCGGAAAAATCCTAATGATCGATGATGATGAGGATGTGTTGTTGGCGGCTAAAATGTTGCTCAAAAAGCAAAATCACCATGTCATTATCGAAAAGAACCCTAACAAAATTCCTTTTCTATTAAATAACGATACCTACGATGTGATCTTGCTGGACATGAATTTCAGTAAAGACATCACCAGTGGCAAAGAAGGTTTTTATTGGCTTGAACAAATCCTGGAACGCGATCCACAAGCCGTGGTCATTTTGATAACAGCCTTTGGCGATGTTGAAATGGCCGTACGCGCATTAAAGTTAGGGGCAATAGATTTTATCTTGAAGCCCTGGCAAAACGAAAAACTGGTAGCCACCATTTCTACCGCCATCAAATTAAGACAAAGCTATACTGAGCTTGACAAGTTGAAGAAATCGAAGGATATGCTGGAAGAAGAAATCAGCAAACCTTTTGGAGAAATCATTGGCGAGAGCACGGCCATTAAAGAAGTTTTTAGCCTTATCGATAAGGTCGCCAAAACCGATGCCAATGTATTGATACTCGGTGAAAACGGAACTGGAAAAGAACTGATTGCTCGCGCCATTCATCAACGATCATTACGGCACAAAAACAATTTTGTCTCTGTCGACATGGGTGCCATTACAGAGACGTTGTTTGAGAGTGAACTATTTGGACATAAAAAAGGAGCGTTCACCGATGCACGTGAAGACCGGCCTGGAAGATTTGAACTCGCCAATAAAGGCACGCTTTTTTTGGATGAGATTGGGAATTTAAATACGAACTTACAGAGCAAACTTCTTAGCGCCCTACAATCGCGGCAGGTTACACGAGTAGGTAGCAACCAAGTGCAGTCGGTAGACATACGCCTTATCTGCGCTACCAACATGTCGCTGAGCAACATGATACAAGAAGGTACGTTCCGCCAGGATTTATTGTACAGGATCAATACCGTGGAGATCCGAGTACCACCCCTTTGTGAAAGAGTAGAAGACATTCCATTGTTGGCGCAACATTATCTTTCTTATTACGCAAAAAAATATCACAAGGCGGTAGTACGAATAACCGCAGGAGCTATGGATAAATTGAAACGTTACGTGTGGCCCGGCAACATTCGTGAACTGCAACACAGCGTTGAGCGCGCGGTGATCATGACCGACACCGATGCACTTGACGAAAGCGATTTTCTATTGAGTCGCACACTATCAAGCAATGCTTCTTTTCAGGATACGTTGAACCTTGATGAGGTAGAAAAAGCAGCTATCGTAAAAGCCCTGCAACTACACAACGGAAATATTTCGAAAGCCGCGGATGAACTTGGCTTAACACGGGCATCGCTCTACCGCAGAATGGAGAAGTATGGACTTTAATTGGAAATCTCCAATTATACCGCGCATCGCGTTCCTCACAACGAGCGTTCTCTTTTTTTCCATCTTTGCATTCGTGGAGCAAAGTCTGTTACCTTCACTGGCCCTGCTCGGCATATCTGCCTATCAAATAAAATTATTGGTAGACTATGTCGACCGATCCAACGCCAACATCACCAGCTTTCTTGATTCTATTGAGTTTGACGATTTATCCTATTCGTTCAAAACAGAAAGTAAGGATCCTGGTGTAAAGAAACTGCATCAGGAACTTAATTCTGTTTTATTCAAGCTGCGAAATGCAAGAAGAGAAAAAGACTCTGAATACCTTTTCTTTCGAAACATTGTGAACCACGTGGCCATTGGATTGGTGGCGTATCGCGAAGATGGAAAAATTGAAATCTTCAATAGCGCAGCACGCAAATTATTAAAAACAAACCGTACAGAAAACATCAGTGACCTGGCTTCCGTGAGCGAACGGCTTGTCACTATTTTTCAACGACTAAAAACCGGAGGCCGCGAGTTATTAAGTCTAAAAATCCAGGATGACCTTATCCAACTATCGGTATATGCTATTGAGCTCACGCTTCGAGGCGACAATGTAAAATTGATTTCAATTCAAAACATTCAGAGTGAACTTGAAGAGAAAGAAATGGAAGCCTGGCAAAATCTGGTGCGCGTGCTCACCCACGAGATCATGAATTCCGTCACACCCATATCATCATTAGCAGGAACAATCGAAGAGGAACTGAGGCAGCACATTGCCAATGATTCCGCAGAACTCACACCTGAAGAAATGGGAGACATCCATTTGTCCTTACAAACCATAAGCAAACGAAGTGAAGGGTTGATCCGTTTTGTAAAAGAATTCAGAAGCCTCACCAACATTCCAAAGCCAAGGCCGACCACTATTCATATCAATGAATTATTAGAAGAGGTTTCCATGCTGCATAAAATGGAACTTACCGAAAACGAAATCAGTATATCCATCGCTGTTTATCCCGGTGATCTCACAGTGATGGCGGACAAAACAATGATCGAGCAAGTGTTGATCAATCTGGTTAAGAATGGTATTCAAGCATTTGAAGATCAATCCGAAAAATCCATTACCATGCGCGCTTTCTTAAGCGACAAATCCCGTCCTGTTATTTCTGTAAAAGACAATGGAGTGGGTATAGACCCGGAAGCATTCGATAAAATTTTTATTCCCTTTTTCACTACAAAAAAAACGGGTTCAGGTATTGGACTAAGTTTATCAAGGCAAATCATGCGACAGCATCAGGGCACATTGTCAGCCAAGTCAACGGTTGGACAGGGCACTGAATTTTTTCTTCGGTTTTAGTCTATCTCATACTACTTAAACAAACATTACGTTTGGTCTGGGTGTTTGGATGGGTAAGAAGCATTTAATACATTTGCCAAACAGCCAACGACACCATGCAAGATATTCCGAAAAAAGTAGCACAGATATTAGTTGACAAACTTGGCATTGCAGAATCAGAAATTACTCCAGACGCGAATTTTATTAAAGACCTCGGTATTGATTCCTTAGACTATGCAGAGATTGTGATGGAGTTTGAGCAATCGTTTAATATCCGCATTCCAGATGATGATGCAGAAAAACTTCAAACCTTTGGTGAGGCTGTCAAGTATATTGAAAGCAAAGTGGCGGAAAGCTAAGTCGTAAGCTCAAATAAATTTCCTATCCGCGTCAAGTGTATAGTTTCTTCAGGATCTAAGTTAAATAATCCTTGCCCATCAACCGATTGCGCGCACCAACGACACTCGGTAGCACTCCACACCACACAATATTTTACATTGTCTTTAAGGAGAATATCCTTCTCGTAAATCTCTTCCTGCGCCTTATCGAAACAGCCGGTAAATTGTAGCAACACGTGATCTTTCTTCATCAACTCGCCTTTCACGCTGGCAATGGAATGTAAGCGCATGAGCAACTTTGCCTCGATGTCCCAGGCTTTAAACTTAATCTTTCGCTGTTCATATAAATCCATATTCAAATTTTTAGTAATGTTGGCATGTGGATAACGAAATTAAAAAGGTATTATTCATTATCAATAAATTTTCTGGTACTGGATATCAAGCCAAACTGGAAGGGAGAATCCTGCAAGCATGTCAGGACAACAATACTGAATGCTCGATTGAATTTACCGAGGGAAGAGGGCACGCCACAGAACTCGCGCGAAAGGGTGTAACAGAAAAATATGATGGGGTTGTGGCAGTAGGAGGTGATGGAACACTGAATGAAGTAGGCCAGGGCCTTGTATACACATCCATGCCCATGGGAATAATTCCAGGTGGTTCTGGAAATGGCTTGGCGCGTCACCTGGGGATTCCTATCGATGTACAAAAAGCGGTTGATTGTCTTTTTAAAAGCAGCCCACAAAAAATTGATACGTTATCTGTAAACGGAAGACTCTCCCTTAATGTATCGGGGATTGGCTTTGATGGACACGTTGCCAATCAGTTTGCCAAAAGTGTGAAACGTGGATTGGGAAGCTATGCTCGCATAACTATTGAAGAATATAGGAAATTCAAAACGTTCGAGGCACACCTTACCCTCAATGATAAATCCATCACCCGAAAAGCATTTATCATTGCTGTGGCCAATTCGTCACAATACGGAAACAATGCCCGCATCGCGCCACTTGCATCGGTATGTGATCGGAAAATGCACATCACCATTACGACCAAAGTGCCGCCTTACCGATTAGACTTTGCCTATTCACTTTTTACTGGCGGTATTGATCAATCAAAATACTGCGAGACCTTGATCACCAATCATGTTGTCATACAAACAGAACAGCCCGTTTCCTTTCACATTGATGGTGAGCCTTCGGGAACGGACAACACGTTTGACATAAAAATCAATCCGCTTTCATTGCATTTACTTGTGCCTTCACATGGTAAAAATATTTAACCCTCATAACCTCAGCGGCACTGAATAAAAAAAAAGAGATTGCACCTACGCACAATCTCTTTTTTTTTCATTCATCACCTAATCGGTGCTCAATCCTAATGGCCATCCTTTGTCATCTGTTCTTGTGAGTGTAGTTCTGCCACTATCACCGGCATCATTCTCCCAATCGATCACCAGATCGGCACCATCGTTACTAACGATCGAAATTGAATAAATCTCGTCATACTGATCGGCACCAATAAGAGACAGCTTACCGCAAACATCAACCAATGAAACACCCGTGGCTGGATTATCCTCCCATGCACATCCAAACTGTCCAAAAGTAGCATCCGATATTTCATATATACCACCTCCCTGATCATCAAAAGTTACAGTGCCTGAAATACTTGCACCGCAGGCACCTACATTTCCACCCGTAATATTGGTCGTAACGAAATCGAGCTCACCCCCCAGATCTGAGGCACAGGTGAAAGAAATACTGGTTCTAACTGCATCTGTTAAAGAAATGCCGTTTGCCAGCATTACCCGATACTTCACAATCCAACTATCACCTGGATTCAAATCATCAACACTGCTGCGACCCGCCAAGGCTAGCAACTGTGCTTCTGTTATTGAGACGGTTGTTGGATAAGATGATATTACTGTAAGTTCAGTACCCTCCGCTTCAAAATCAGCAGTCTCTCCTGCTGGCACAAAAGAAATAAATAATTTAACAGAACTGATATCCGTTGCTTTGCTTTTTCCCAGCAGGCCAATGGGAAGATCAGCAACTGTAGATACATCTTTTATAAAAGCAACATTCGGTGGCACCGTTACAGAAGCTGCCTTCGTAAAAGAGGTTGCGAAAAACGCATCATCTTCCGGCACACAACCCGCCATTGCTATGACCACAATCGCGCATATAATAACTATTATTTTTTTCATTGTCATTCATTTAAATGTTTACTTCTCGCCGCATATGGTGCAGCAATCATCACAACTATTCCACCACACTTTATTTCCAAGTCCTCTAAATCCTAATGGTATATTCTCAGCATTAACATTAGTTGCATTGTATTGCAATTCTGCCGATGGATATGGAAAACGTAGCGGTACAGTTGTAAGGTTGTCCGGATACGGATTATTCACAGGAGCTATTTCTGGAAAGCCTGTTCTCCGCCAATCGTTATACGTTTCAAATTGAAGGAAGTCAGCAATGTACTTTTGCGTCATGAGGTGTTCGTAAGCATCTTTTGTATCGGCCGGCAATGTACTGTTTGTGGTAATGTAAGTTGTGATCTCCGCATTGATAGCCGGAGTGGTGATACCCACTTCAAGGGCTCCCTTTTCAATAGCACTTTTTTGCTTATCAAAAGACAACATTAACCCTGCCTTCAGCGCTGCCTCTGCCTCTGTTCTTTTATTCAGAAGGAAGTTGGCCTCGGCTTCAATAAACTTCGCTTCCACTGCCGATAGGAGTTCCAGTGATGCATCTGCTGCACTATACATTTTACCAATAGGCGATAAATCGGGTTCTGCTGCTGTTCCGTTTTCATGCCCGGCATATCCTCCATTAATAGACCCTACTTGCGCGTGTATCCGTGGATCATTGAGATTTTCCAATAAGGTGATGTAGAAATTACTGATTTGTGTATCCGTGTTCCATTTGCCATCAATGGTATATTGAAACCATGGATTCTCTTGTCCCGCATCTTTTAAGTATGGATACTTCGCATCATCATCCAATACTTTCATACCATTTGCGATAGCATCCAATGCTAATTGGGCTTGCGCTGCTGCCGTGTTGCCAGGGGCATACGAAAGGTGAAGATGCAATCTTGCTTTGAGGGTGTAAGCAACTTTCTTCCATTTAGCCATTGCCCCTTTAAAAACAAAATCATCAGCACCCGGTTTGATGTTGGCGTTTTTATCCGTTGCATCAATATCGTTAATAGCAGCATCCAACAAAGACTGCATACTATCATAGATATCTTTTTGTTTGTC
This sequence comes from Cytophagales bacterium, assembly GCA_038218385.1. GTDB lineage: Bacteria > Bacteroidota > Bacteroidia > Cytophagales > Cyclobacteriaceae > JBBRKB01. Next base: position 9,845 of record JBBRKB010000078.1, read on the forward strand.
ATATTTAGGTTTTGCGAATTCATCGCCATTCAAGGCTTCTGTAAAGGGAGCGTTGCCATACAGATCGGTCACTATACTCATGTTCCATGCCCATATAATTTTAGCAATGGCTGAGTAATTAAGCGCCTTACTTTTATTTGCTTTTTCTATCAAGACCTTACAATTGTGCATCACCTGCGGATAGGCATAAAAAGTCCAAAGGTTGTTTACATCATTCTCCGTGACCTGATAGTTATCATAGCTTGGAAGCACCGCATTGTAGGTGGTCTGCTTGATCCATGTATTGGTTACCCTAACTGGATAGCCACCCAGAACTTCGTACGAAAAGTTCGCGAGTATCCCTGTTAGTAAAAGGGATTCAGATACATTTTGTGGATTATTGGGATCCGTGTTAACATCAAGGAATTCATTGCATGATGTAGAACTAAAAAATATCGCAACAATCAATAGGAGTGAAAATATTCTTATGGTTTTCATCTGTTCATAATTATTTTTAAAATATTCAATTGAAGTATGATCATGCACTTGTTCCGTGTGTCTGATCGATATTTCATGATCTTGTTCATCAAGAATTAAAAGGTAAAATTTACACCAAAGGTGATACTTCGGGTACCCGGTGTAACACCGTGATAAAAACCCTGGCCATTTCCATTACCTCCCAGACTACCTTCAGGATCCCAGTACGAAAAATTACTATTGATGTATAGGTTCCTTCCAATAGCTGATACGTTGATAGCCGTGAAAGGTGTCTTGCTAAGCAAGGTAGATGGTACAGTATACGAAATTCTCAACTCGCGCAATTTCACAAAGCTTGCATCCTCCACAAACAATTCAGTATTGGAAGAATAGAAGTTTTGATAGTAGGTTTGATCTTTAATAACCGGTATGTCATTCTTCACATAGATGGGCTTATTCTCTCCATCAACACCTGTTTGCCTTACACCATCCCACACGGTTACCTCACCACGATCTCCTGTTACAGCTGCCGTTCCATAAAACGTAGAATAATACAGATCTTGGTTTAGGATATCACCACCCATGCGTACGTCAAAGAGGGCTGACACTTCAATACCCTTCCAACTAAGGGTATTTCTTAATCCACCGGTCCAGTTAGGCTGTACGTTGCCGATCGATCCCAGGTCGGATGCGGTAATCGGTAAACCATCATTTCCAATGAGAAGTCTTCCATCCTCTGTTCGTTGAAGTCTGTCTCCCCATATTACGCCATAGCCATTAGCTACATCAGCCCGTATCTGCGGACTTGTAAAACCATACAGAAAAATGGATTCCACACCGGGCGTCAATTCTTCCACGGTAGTTTTGTTCTTTGCATAATTCAATTGCATATCCCATCGCAATCCATTTGCTGCCTTGATGGGAGTAGCCGTAAGTGATAGTTCAAAACCTTTGTTTACTACTTTGCCAACATTAACAACTTTGGTAACAAATCCGGTTGATGGTGCAACAGGAGCATCGAGTATCTGATCATTGCTTACTTTATTATACACAGCAACATCAAGCCCTAATCGATCACCAAAAAACCTAAAGTCACCTCCGAGTTCTATCTCTGTGATCAATTCATTCCTCAAGGTTGAATTGGCCTGCACGTTACTAAGTTCAAAAGCATTTTGTCCCTGCGTTGGCACATTAATGTTGCCGCGAGTTCCATCGCCAGGATTGGATCGTGTAAAGGTCTGCTGTGTATTGTAGGCGGGAGCGGTATTGCCTGCCTGTGCCCAACTTGCTCTTAGTTTGCCGTAGGGAAGTGTTTTGCTGCCAGAGAAGAAGGGTAACTCAGTAAACACAAATCCTGCTGCGACCGATGGATAAAAAAAGCTTTGATTATCCTTTGGCAAGGTGGATGACCAGTCATTTCTGCCTGATAAATTAAGGAACAACATTCCCTTATACTCAACATTTGCCTGAGCAAACACACTGTATGATCGTATTTGAGAATCAAACTCATAGCCCTGCACGGTACTGGAGTTTGATATATCAAAGAAGTCAGGAATATTTAAATCTGTTCCCACCAACAGATCTTGTTTCGTTAGCCTGCTGTTGATGTTGTTTCCTAAAAGGGCATTAAATGAAATGTCCCGACTGAAGTCTTTATTATACATTAACATCACATCATTGTTTATCTGTGAGTTTCGGATGGTGCTTGTGTACATTCTTCCCTTCGGAGTACCTCGTGTACCTATATTTACCTGATCTTCCCGCATATCTGTGTAGGTATCAATACCTAATCGCTCAACAATGCTAAGGTTAGACGTGAGGCTGTAAGTAAAGGATTGATTGATAATAAATCTATTTACATGACTATAGTTACCATTGTTTTCAGCTAGCCAAAAAGGATTGTTGTATGCGGTCGGATGGTAGGTATAGTATTGGCCGGATTCCGTGGTGTATTTTGTAATGTCATGACTGATGGGCCAAAAGTTTAGTCCGAATAAAAAATTCCGTTGACCATTTCCCTCTGTAAGTTTTTTATTATAGGTGTTCACAT
>JBBRKB010000079.1:0-12216 GCA_038218385.1 Cytophagales bacterium
GGTAGCAGCTCTCAATAGACATGGAAAGGGAATACCTCCAAAGGAAACTGTCAACGTTGTGGATGGAAATTCTCAGGTAGGCTCCCCCATTGCCCAATGGCAGATAGAAAGTGAAGCGCGTAGAAACACGGAATATAATCCGCCTGCACCGTCCTCATCCGGACGTCCGCAGCTTACCGGTATGGTGAGCAGCAATGCCCAGTATGGCGCAGCGGCAGGTGTCTTAAATCAAAGCCGTTCAACATTCCGTAGTGATATGATCATCAGTTCAGGTCCTTCTTCTAATTTTGAATTAATGCTAGCCACCAGCGCATATGTTTGGAGTGATTTTAATGATCTACAACGGTCGCTGGGGAGAGCGATGGCTTACACGCCACGTTCGATAATGCCAATCTATCCGATCAGGGCAGAGATTGAAAAAGACAGGACGTTGTTGACAAAAGTCAATTCATTGTTGCGACAAAGTGTGATAAACTATCGCTATACACATGGAACGTACAGCATTCGAATGGAATATCAACGTCCGCGTGGCAGTAACGAATACCGGGTAGGCACCAACGTCACAAAAACATTTACATACTAATGAAGAAATTAGTTTTAATATTCATCACAAGCATACAATGCGCATTGCTCTTCGCTCAATCCACGGGCGATAGTACGGGTATAAACAAACCATTTGAAGCAACGATAAATTTGCAAGCGGTGTACCGTGGCGACAGTGTTGTGCTTCGTTGGGCGCCCACTACGCCGGGCGCATGGCGTGAAGCAAACAAAGTGGGTTACCTGGTGGATCGCGCACCACTTGATGACGATGGTTCTTTTGATCCGTCTAATTTTTTACCCCTTACAAGTGCTCCGCTTAAACCCTGGCCGTTGGATCAGTGGGCAACCATTGCCGGGCCGACCAGCACGGATGATTTTGCAAAGGTAGCGGCACAAACCGTGCATGGAAAAAGTATGGTTCCTGTCAAAGGGTTTATCGCGCAGGCGGATGAATACAGCACCCGCTTTTCTTTCGGTTTGCTCGCTGCTGATATGTCACCTGCAGCAGCCCGCGCCATGGGTCTGCGTGTTGCTGATCGTGGTATAAAAAAAGGAACCTCCTACATCTATCGCGTGCGTACGCTCGTTGACACGTTGAAGTATACAATTGCACCGGGTATAATCATCGTGCATACCGATCGTGCACAACCGATGCCCGTTGTTGTGATTGATCACCTGAAAGAAAACCAAAACATGATCGAGTTATTTTGGAAGCGTGATTTTCATACACCTTACTTCTCTGCCTACTATATCGAGCGTTCCGATGACAACGGTAAAAATTTTAAACGGTTGAATACATCCCCATACGTTCATGCGGTTTCTGAAAAAATTTCTATCACTGCCGAATACATGGTATACATGGATTCTATAAAAGCGAATTATAAAAATTATCAATACCGCATAATAGGGATCACCCCTTTCGGGGAATTGGCTCCTGCTTCCGCATCAATCAGTGCCATGGGTCGTGATAGAACACCACCACAAGCACCGCTGAATGTTAATGCAAAACATGCGGGTGGTTCACGCGTTCGGATCACGTGGGATTATCCCAAGCAGTCAAAAGACATAAAAGGATTTTTAATTGGAAGAGGGAATAATCCGACAAAACAATTTACACCCATCACCGCAGAACCACTAGGCTCCAAAGTGCGCGAGTTTATCGATGATCATGCGGATGCCATGGCGAGCAACTATTACATCGTGGCCGCCATTGACACCGCAGGCAACGCGGCTGTTTCATTGGCACACTATGCGATGATTATCGATAGTCTGCCACCCGCGCCACCAACACATTTAACCGGATCAATTGATACAACGGGTCTGGTGACAGTGCGCTGGGATTTTGGGAAGGAGAAAGATATAAAAGGCTATCAGGTGTATTTCTCCAATCATCGGGATCATGAGTTTTCACAAGTAACACATCATGCTATTCAAGACACGGTGTTCCAGGATACCATCAGCATGAAAACCTTAACCAAGAAAATTTATTACCGCGTGGTGGCGATTGATTATAACTCAAACTATTCTGCCTTTTCAGAAATACTGGAGTTAAAGCGACCGGATGTGATCCCGCCAACGGCTGCTGTCATGGATCATTACAAAATAACAGAGAAGGGTGTTGAACTCTATTGGGTCTCCAGCTCGAGCGAGGATCTTGACAAGACTGTGTTATACCGCATGGATGAACAAACCAAAATCTGGAAACCTATCATCACGTATCCCATTACAAACAATAAACAATCGTACACTGATACCACTGCACTTCTGGCGGGAAAATTCTATTCGTATAGTTTGATTTGTTTTGATGAAGATGGATTACAATCCAAGCGATCAGTACCTATTAAGTTAAAGTATCCGGATTTAAAAACATATCAGGCCGTAACATCCATTGATGCAAAATCACTTATCGATGAGAAAAGTATTTTAGTGAGCTGGAATTATCCGGTGAAGGGTGATTATCGGTTTATAATTTACAGAGCCGTCAATGGATCAGCGTTCTCTTCTTACAAATCCGTGAGTGGTTCATTGTCAACCTTCAAAGATAAAGAACTGAAAAAAGGAAGCTCATACGAGTATGCGGTTGGTGTAGTGTTTAAAAACGGAAAAAAAGCTCCTTACGGGAAAATTGCAAAAACCGTGTATTGATCTTTTGCGGTCATTAGTATTCTCCAAAACGCTTTCATAATTTAATACGATCTCTTCAGTTCCAGGGATTAGCCATACAGTCATAAGTACTTTTGATTGTGTGGTTTACTTATTATATTTTTGTTTGTTTTACATTTTATAAGTCCCGATTTTTTGATCAGCCCAACCTCCTTTTGTGCTGATGAAATATTGGAACAGTAAGGTTAGAAAATGATATCCAGACAAAGAAGAACGGAGAAAGTGGTATTGGCCGGAGAAGAGATGGAATTGTTTCCGCAATGTGGTTTGCTATGGACATCCGAGAGTACCTTGATGCTGGCCGACTTGCACCTGGGAAAGATCAACCATTTTAGAAAATCGGGTATCCCTGTTCCCGTCAAGGCCAATGATAAAAACCTGGAACAACTGGTAGACCTCATTGAATTGTCAAAACCGACACGTGTGATTTTTTTGGGAGATCTTTTTCATAGCCACTATAATGCAGAGTGGGAAGTGTTTGGTGAATTGATAAAACATTTTGTTGGTATACATTTCGATCTTGTCATTGGTAATCATGACATCATGAGCGACATTCAATATGAACGAAAGGGAATACAGGTATTTGATCAACTTAAATTAGGGCCGTTTTTGTTGACACATCATCCAGAGGAAACGGTGGAAGAAAATTTTTATAATCTCTCTGGCCACATTCATCCGGGTGTTAGGCTGGTAGGTAAAGGGAGGCAAGCCATCACGTTACCGTGTTTTCATTTTGGAAAAGATCAGGGATACCTTCCTGCTTTTGGTATGTTTACAGGAACGGCTCGGGTGCATCCTAAAAAAGATGATCGTATTTTTGCTATTGTTGATGAAACCATAGTAGCCGTTTAATTGATTTTTGATCGTAGCACACTGCACACATGTAGATCACCACACCTCTAATGGCCAGCAGCTAGCAGCCATTAGTTAATCGAAAATTATGAAACACATCCTCACCTTTATTTTTATTCTCAACTGCATACTTGCCTCTGCACAAGACACCACACGCCTGTCGTTATTATTTGTTGGCGATATCATGGGACATGATTCACAGATCGCTTCTGCATATGATGCCGTGAAAAAAAAATATGACTACACGTCCTGTTTTCAGTTTGTTAAACCCTATCTTGAATCTTCTGATGTTACCATTGGCAATCTGGAATTGACATTTGCCGGTCCGCCATACAAAGGCTATCCCCAATTTAGTTCGCCCGATTCATTGGCTCATACATTAAAAGATATTGGCTTTGATGCGTTGGTAACGGCCAACAATCATTCTGTGGATAGAGGCCGGAATGGGATTGAAAGAACTATTGCTGTGCTTGATAGCGTGAAGATGCCACACACGGGAACGTTTATTGGTTTGACGGATCGGTTGAATAACTATCCTTTATTGTTAGAGAAGAATGGTTTCCGGTTTGCGCTTTTGAATTATACCTTTAGCACAAATGGTATTCCTGTTCCATCGCCCAACATTGTGAATAGGATTGACACAGCACAAATACGTATTGATATTGGTAAGGCAAAAGAAAGTAAACCCGATTTTATCATAATGTTTGTTCATTGGGGTGTAGAATATGAAAGCTTACCGCGCTCCGATCAAAAAAAATTAACAGATTGGTGTTTCACCAATGGGGTTGATATTGTGATAGGGGCACACCCGCATGTGCTTCAACCCATGGAGTGGAGAAAAAAAGATAACAAGTTTGTTGTGTATTCACTTGGTAATTTTGTTTCCGGGCAACGCAAACAGTATACTGATGGTGGCGCTATGGCTTACCTGGAAATGCAGAAGATTCAGTTTGAAAATGATAGCAGCGTTACCCACATAGATTCTGCAGCATACCAACTGAACTGGGTTTATCGAACAGCAGATGCAAATAAGAATTATTATATTTTACCCGTGGAAAGTTTTGAAAATGATGCTACCAAGTTTATAAAAGATGCTGCGAGTCGCGGTGCTTTTTCAACATTTACAAAGGACTCGCGCTTATTATTCAATAAACATAACCTTAATGTAGGAGAGCGATTAATGTATGTAAATCCCGATGACAAAAGGAAGGAAGAAGTCCCAAGTGACAGCACAAAAGTGCCACCTGTAGTTCTGCCTGAAAAATAATAAGTGTTTATGGTAAAAGAAAAGGACGGCACCTTAAAGGATACCGTCCCGTTACAATCGGGCAGTGTAACTATGATTTCTAACCCCGCACCACCACGATTGCTATGTACAGGCCTTCTTGTGAAGACTCGTTGTGATTTAATATCTAAGATTGAATTTCGAGACAGGACTTTCATCATATCTGTGCGGCCTTCTTTTTTTAAGGGTCTGCTTTTTAAGCAAGTGAAAGTTCTCATCTATATACTCATCATCCAAATAGGTTTTGGCTGATAGCTTCTTGCGTGATGGTGCAACACTATCACGATGATTTTCTTTTCTTTTCTTTCCGTTTGAATTCTCATCTTTCACTTTCATAATTTACTATTTAAGGGTGGATGATTATTTATTAATTTCTAGAGAAAGAAATGTACCAAACTATATATGATCATTACGAGGCTAAAATCGCCATACCTATAATTATGGAGTGGAGAGGATTCTTCATAGTGTGGAGATGGGTGTGTAATAGCACTACAAAAAAAAAGAGACCCACTGGGGATCTCTTTCTTTAAGTTAAAGTGTTATCGTTTAATTCGGGTTCAGATTGAATGAGATGAACACCTGACCTACTGAATTTTTTGAATCGCCAATCAATGCTTTTGCTCCATCGCTGTCGGCAAGTTTGGCAAGTCCATAATTATATCGCGCCCCAACCTGAACAGCGCCAAAGTTAAAACCAAGTCCTCCTATCAATCCATAGTCTAGGGGCTTAAGGTTGTCTTTATCAATCTCATCTACCCCGGTGCCAAGATCCCCGCTATAGGAAATGTTGGCGCCCAGCAAATACCCCGCGTAACCCCCGGCATGCAACTCAACTTGTTCACCGAGTTTAAACACCGCCAGTACAGGTAAGTCCAGATATTTTAGGTTGTACTTAATTTCCTGGTCTATAAAACCATCATACTGTGCTTTTGAGCCTTTCGTTGAATATAAAAGTTCAAGTTGCAAGGCAAGTACATCAGTCGAAAGAACCTGTCCGTAAACGCCAACGTTAAATCCAAAGCGTGCATTTTCATCGGTTACATCATCAATGTAAAGGTTGCTAACATTTAGACCTCCTTTAATACCAGCGCGGCCTCCTTGAGCTTGAACATTCACATTCAGAGCAAGACAACAGAGGGATGCAAAAAAAATGGTTGTTAGTATTTTGTTTTTAGTTTTCATAAGTTTTCTATTTAAGTGATAAACATCAGCATGACTTGCTCCAATTTCATGCGAAAATAATTTTGGCGCTATAGCACGTTAAAATTGATGCATTCACTTACTTCTTAGGGAAAACCTCTACACTCGTGGGGTAAATAGGCAACACTGACTAAATATATTCAGGATAATTTCCTGGATAAAAACAAAAGCCCTTGCAAATTTTTTTGCAAGGGCTTGAAATGAAATCTATACTGATCTTCTTAATATGGAACGGCACCTGAATTGGCACCCATAAAGCTACCCCAATAACTGGTTGAGGTATCGTAGTGTGAATTTGTTTCGGGCCAATGGTCTTTATCAAAGCCAGGCGCACTTTCTAGTATCGTTTTCTCTTGATTCAAGATGAACGCTTCATTTACCGTATCCACCGTGAGTAAAGAAAAAGGAATGGCAAAATATTTTTCACCAATACCCAAAAAACCTCCTAACTCAACAATCACGTACTCGATTTTTCCACTGTGTAAGTCAATCATGATGTCCTTAATCTCTCCAAGCTTTTCTTCTTGGCCATTGTTTACATTGTCTTTCATGATAGAGGTTGCTGTAAGAAATCTCAAGGGAGTATTTGCGCGAGCGCCGTCATGATTATTGCCTGTATTATTATCTGCATCAAAAGTTTTCATTGTATTTATGTTTAAGTGTAAAAATATATTCTTGTTTTAAACAACAATTAAAATGCCAGTGGCAGGTGGGATTTTAATTGTTGTTTAAAACACATCAAAGAGGTGTTCAAATAACATATAACAATATAATTGTTGAATTACTACTCATTCATTGGGCTTTCGTTCCCCACTGAATAAAAACAAAAGTTGCTGTATTATTTATTTAGCAGTTTTGGAAGGGCTGTCATCACCCAATAATTCGCCCCATGGATTAAGCGGAGGCACACGATCAAAAATTACTTTTAAAACGGCCAGCCCTGGAATGGCGAGAAACATGCCGGCGATGCCACACAACGCGCCACCAATGATTACGCCCATTATAGTTACAAGAGCGTTGATCCGCACATTGTTGCCTACGATCATAGGCATGCCAATATTATTGTCAAAGAGTTGCACTACGGCTAATATACCTCCAACCCAAAGCGTAGTGGTAACATCGCCTGAGGTCACAAGCGTTAACAACATGCAGAGTATGTTGGCCACAATTATACCTACATACGGAATAAGATTGGCGAGTGCGGCAAATAAGGCGAGGAAGACGGCATACTTGACACCTAATATCAGAAATCCAATCGCATTGAGTGTAAATACAATGGTTGTTTCAATCAAGAGACCCGTTAAATATTTTTGTGTAATTGTGGTTGCCTCAACCAATGTGTCTGTAACTTTTTTGGTTGATCCGTTTTTGAAGACATCTACTAAAAATCTTTTGAGGGTTGAGCGATAATAGAGAACAAGAAAGGTATACGTGGGCAAAAGAACCAGATAGGAGATAAGACTCGTAAGCGAAACAAAGGTTTGCCCCACAATGTTTGGTGCCTTCTCCTTTAAACCTTCCACGGTATTATCAATATATTTATTTTGATTTTTGACGGTCATACCTGTGCTTTCTTTAAACCATTGCTGAACACTGTCCGTCAATTCACTGATGCTTTTTTTAAGGGTGGGAACATCATCCATGAAATGAATAATCTTGTTAGAAAGAAAATACACAAGGGCGGCTCCTACTATAATACTTAGAAGAAGCGGTACGATAATAGATAAGGCACGGGGAAATTTTTTACGGGCAAGGAATTGAACCACTGGCAATAATAAGCTGGCTATGAGAATTGAAAAAAGTATGGGAAGAATAATTTCTTTTCCATAGTAAAGTGTAAGTCCAATGATAGCTAATTTAATCAGGTTAAAGCTCAGCTTCTGGTAGAAGGGCGCAGATTGTTCGTTCATGTATGAAGTTTTTCTATAGTAATAAGGAGAATTTTCATGCCAAACGAATTTTTATATAAATGGATATTATATAAATAGATAATTGATGAAGGGATTCTCTGGTGAGAAAATTTCGCTACCCTTTGAGATAATCCGCCCCATATTTTAAACCTTTGTATCGATAATGTGGCTTTGAAAGACATTTAATTGACTGGCACGTTTATTTCCTTCGTTCAATTGTCGCAGTTAACATTTCTAACTGAACGTGGGTCTGCGGCAAGCTTAATTAATACTTGGTAGATATTGATTGAGTAGTATAGGTAAGGTTGTAGAGGGCTTCTAGGAGCCCTCTACTATTTTTACACCAGTAAGAAAAGTAGTGTGAATAAATTAAACATAATGGGGAATAAATTATACAGCATATTTATAAACTCAATAATTCTAAGGGTATATAATTGGTTTCTTTATTGCCTCGAACATCGTGAACTAAACAAACTAACACATGAAAACCTTAGGAATTATACTATTAGTAATTGGACTTGTAATGACTGTCTTTACCGGTTTCACCTTAATTACGAAAGAAAAAGTAGTTGACCTCGGACCGCTTGAAATTAACAAAGAGGAAAAAACCCCCATTTACTGGTCCCCTATTACAGGCGGAGTATTGGCCGTGGCCGGAGTAGTAATTTTGTTAATAGGCCGATCTAAAAATAATTAGGAGTACTGAATTCGCTAGAACAAAGGAAGTACACTCTTAATGAGAATAAATCATTCTATCTTTGATGGTCAGATGTTTGGTATATTCAATGAAGCCAAACTATATGATTATGTTGTTTTAAAAATTTAATGTGAGTGGCGCAAGGTCAAATAGTTAAAAAGATACTGATCAAAATAGTAAAAATCGTGGGATGGGTTTTTCTCACGATTTTTTCTCTTTTGATCATTTTGATATTACTCATTCGGTTGCCTTCTATACAAAATAAAATTACCAAAGAAGCCATAAGCTTTCTCCAGAATAAGATTAAAACAAAGGTAGAGCTGGAGAGCTTATATATTAGTTTTCCTAAATCAATCGTTTTGGAAGGTCTTTATCTGGAAGACCAATCCGCTGACACATTAATCTATATCCAGTCATTGTCGATTAACACGGATTTGTGGGGACTTACGCAAAACCGGATACAATTGAATTCGGTTACACTTGAAAAAACCATAGCCAACATAAAACGGGAGAAAGAAACAGGCGAATTTAATTTCGATTTCATTATTGATGCATTCTCCGACTCAACAACGCAAGACACTACAGCCACGGCCTGGGAATTTTCTCTAGGATCCGTTGAGCTTTCAAAAATCAAAGCTGCCTATCACGATGAGTTTGAAGATAATTATATAGATGTCGCTTTGGGTGAGCTAGAGCTTACCATGGATAAGTTCAATCTAGCCGAATCCATTTTTAGAATTTCTGAGCTGGAGCTGGCAAACTCTGTTATAGATATAAAGTTGGCCGGATCAGCAGAAGAGGACTCCAAGAGTTCTGTATCTAAATCTAAGGACACTAAACCTCTTTCCCTGGATTTTGAAAATATCCATCTGGACAGCGTACGTGTTAGCTACAGGCAAAAACAAAGTGGCCAAAAAATAAACCTTATCGTTGGGGACTTTGAGATTGAAGCAAACAAAATCGATTTGCCCAATCAACTGATTGATCTGGATAAGATCGAGATGTCAAATACTTTTATTGCATTTCATCAACAACCAACCGGTACCCCCACCGCTTCACAATCTACTGAAGCGAATAATGAAAATCCTTTGCCTTGGGACATAAAGCTTGCATCACTCGCCTTACTCAACAATAGCTTTCAATTTGACAATGGGGACACAATAAACTCCACTAGCCATTTTGATCCCAATCACCTATGGCTATATGATATCAACACCGAAGCAAAAAATATTGAAGTAAAAGGAATCGAAGGAAAAATTGACCTGGAGAATTTATCACTTCACGATAAAAGTGGATTCGTAATTCAATCCCTTAAAGGAAAAATTGATCTGGGCGAAACGTACTTGACTGTTGCAGATTTTCTTTTTGCTACAAATGATTCAAGGCTTGAATTAGAAATGACGAGTTCTTTTGCTTCGATCGATGAAGTAATTCAGCATTACGAACAAGCCCAGGTAAATGTCAACATCGATAATTCATACATAACCTTGCATGATGTTCTCTTCTTTTCACCTTCGTTGTTGGATAGTATACCACTTTCATTGAAAGAAGATTTTAGACTGAACATCAGCACCAAATTAAAAGGTTCTGTAAGTGATCTGGCAATAGAGGAATTTAATGTGAAGATGTTAGACAGCACGCAATTGAAAATCAATGGAACTGTAAAAGGTTTGCCGGATGTAAAAACCATGACTGCTCAATTGAACATCGAAACTTTCTATACAACGAAATACGATGTCCTTTCTATTCTGCCGGATACATTAGTGCCACCCTCAGTTCAAGTACCCGATTGGATACGCCTCGCCGGCAACATGAACGGAACAATGAAATCGCCAACGGTGAAGGTAACGTTGACGAGTGATGTAGGGACAGTGAAAGTAAACGGCACGATGACAACAGGTGAAATTGAGAAATACAACATTGCTTTGACTACTGAAAAACTGAATGTTGGCAAAATTTTAAAACAACCAAAAGTGATGGGCCTGCTCGATATGAAAGCGTCATTGAAAGGCAAAGGGCTTTCAATGGATGTACTCAATGCAGAAGGCGAAGTCGAGATTGCGCGTTTCGAATATAATGATTATGTGTATAAAGATTTTTTACTGAAGGGAGCGTTTGATAATTATCTCTTTAAAGGTGAGGCCTCCCTTCACGACAAGAACCTTGATTTTGTTTTGGAGGGCGATATGGATTATCAAAAGGAAGTGCCGTTGTATAAACTTACGTTTGATTTAAAAAATGCCGATCTCAACGCATTGCATCTTTCAGAACGCTTACTTCGAGCAAGGGCAACATTAGATGTAGAACTCGCTACAAAAGATTTTAAATCCATCAATGGAAACATTGGCATCCGACATGTGGCCATATATAATGGCGATGCGCTTTATCGGGTAGACTCTCTTTTGTTTGCCTCACTTGATCAAGAAGGACAGAGTGAAATTTCCATTCGCTCCGATATTGTCTCTGGCGATTTTAAAGGGACGTTTAATATTTTCACGTTGCCGAAAATATTGAAGCAAAACATGAATCGCTATTTTTCATTACAAGATACGTTGGTTGGTAAATTCGAAAGTCCTCAAAACTTCAAATTTGGTTTAACCATAAAGAATACCGATCTCATCACCGAGATATTGGTTCCTGATCTCGAGCCCTTTCGACCGGGTATTATTGAAGGTGAATTTGATAGCGAAAAAAACATCTTAAAACTTAACATAGAATTTGCTGACGTAAAGTATTCAACCGTGGGGGCAGATTCAGTTTCACTCACCGTTGATGGAGATAAAAACGCACTTCGGTATAAGGTGCGTTTTAGGAATATTGAGATGGATACTATGAACATTCCTGCGCTTCAGTTAAACGGAAAAGTAGAGAATGATTCCATTGTTGCCTCGCTTTCTATTTTGGATTCATTGTTTGAAGAGAAATATCATTTAGGTGTTTCATTAGAGAGCCAGGATAAAGCATTCTTGTTTCATTTTATTCCTGACCAAGTTTTGCTCAACTATGAAGCGTGGCGTGTGCCCGATGATAATCAGTTGCGCTTCAACAATTCTGGTTTTAAAACCAAGAACCTTGTGCTCTCAAAAGAGAATGAAAAACTCAGTATCATCACAACAGAAGGTGATTCTTCTACCATCATCCGATTTGACAGATTTCAATTGGCCAACCTTACGAAAATTTTATCCGGAAAGGTTCCTGCCGATGGCGTGATGGATGGTGATGTGCAACTCTTTAAGAAGGGTAGAGGTGCCATCAATTCAAAATTAGAAATAGCGGATTTAACGGTGTTTGATAAAATGTGGGGCGATTTAGTTTTTTCGGTCACAAAAAAGAACAGTACCTATCAAATGGATTTAGGTCTGAAAGGTGATGATATGAATTTGAAAGCGCTAGGAAACTATCAGGCAGATGAAAAAAAATATATGATCAATGTTGATCTAGATCCTTTGAATTTGGTGGTGCTGGAACCACTTTCCGGTGGGCAATTGAAAAATGTGAAAGGCATTGCGCGCGGAAAAGTAACGGTGGAAAGTGTATCGGGTAATCCCGTCATCAATGGGAAGATA
>JBBRKB010000080.1:0-12159 GCA_038218385.1 Cytophagales bacterium
ATAGGCTTATGAAGAAATTTCGTCAGCATTTTGTTAACTGATTCACTCTCCATGTGTTCTGTCCAATTTTCGCTTGCCAGTTTAACTACGAAGATTTTCGGAGTTTGGTTCACCTTTTTACAGTAATGGTATGACGGAAAGTAGAAAATCCCTTGATCAATCGATCTTCAGATCGATTGATCAAGGGTTAAAATGATATTAAAATGTATACCGTCTAATGGGGTATTTTCATACTTCTCTGAATACAATTTGAAACTTTTTACGTTCGCACAGATATCCTTGCAGCAAAAGGGATTAACGCTCCTATGAACCAAGCTTTTTTCACCTACCACAATCAAACCATGGGAAATAAAGACTCTTATAAAAAGTCTATGAAAAGACTGAAGCGACTTTTATTTCTTTGGATCTTTCTGTTTCTGATACTCATCTTTTACAGCTTCTTCTTCAGTTGATTTTGAAAAGTGCCTAAGATTTTTCGTACTTGCCTACATGAGCAAGAGTATAGGCGAAGTGCAGATAAAACGAGGTAAAGAACACTCGCTGAAGAGATTCCACCCTTGGGTTTTTTCCGGGGCTATTCATCACATTACAGGTACTATAAACGATGGTGACTGGGTGATGGTGAAGGGTGCAGACGAATCGATTATGGGGTTTGGCCATTACCAAAATGGAAGCATCACGGTACGGGTACTCTCATTTTCATCCGAAGCACCTGATGAACATTTTTGGACAACCAAAATAGCGGCCGCTTATGCACAGCGGCTAGCCATCAACCTACCCAATGAGACAACCAATTCTTTTCGGCTAATGCATGGCGAAGGCGATGGCGTACCGGGGTTGGTCATTGATTTTTACGATGGGGCTGCCATTATACAGGCACACTCCACAGGCATGCACATGGACAGAAGGGCGATTGTGAACGCCCTTCAGCAAGTGCTAAAAGAAAAACTTCGTGCTGTATATTATAAAAGCCAGGGAACACTGCCGGGCAGGGTGAAACATGAAATTGTAGAAGAATATCTTTTTGGTATGAGTGTAGTGCCGCATGTTGTTTTAGAAAACAATCGAAAGTTTTTGGTGGACTGGGAGTCTGGACAAAAGACAGGATTCTTTTTGGACCAGCGGGAAAACCGCCACGCCTTGGAAAAATTCTCAAAAGGCAAGCACGTACTCAACACGTTTTGTTATACGGGAGGGTTTTCAGTGTATGCACTTTATGGTGGCGCTGAGCTTGTTCATTCCGTTGACTCCTCTGCACGGGCGATAGAATTAACAAAGAAAAATATTGAGTTGAATGGCTTTGATCCGATCAAACACGCTTGTTACGCTATCGATACGTTTGAATTTATGGAAGACAAGCACAACCTATATGATGTCATCGTTCTGGATCCTCCGGCATTTGCCAAACATAAAGATGCACGTCATCAAGCGATCAAAGGGTATCAGCGTTTGAATGCAGAGGCCTTTCGAATAATAAAGAAAGGAGGTATTATAATGACCTTCTCTTGCTCACAGGTGATTGATAAAAAATTATTTTACGACACGGTGGTTTCTGCCGCCATTCAAGTGGGCCGCGAAGTGAAAGTCTTGCAACATTTATCCCAGCCTGCAGATCATCCTGTCTCAGCCTTTCATCCAGAGGGGGAATATTTAAAGGGAATGATCTTATATGTAAATTAATTTTTGGCGGGCAAGAACATGTAATCCAATGTCACATTTAGCATAGCCTTTAATCCAACGAGAAAACCTTTTTCATCAATCATAAAATCGGGTGTATGGTGGGAAGGTGCCTTATCGATATCGACATCAGGAGGACAGGCGCCAACGAAAAAGAAAAGCGCTGGCACTTTTTGTGAAAAGTAAGAGAAGTCTTCAGCGCCTGTTACAGCGTGAATCAGTTTTACATTTTGTTTTCCGGCAGCGCGTTCAAGTGAGGGCACCATCAGGGATGTAATAGATGGGTCATTACTGGTGACGAGTGCCATTTCCTTGAAGGTCACTTCCGCTGTTGCGCCGGCACTTTCAGCAATTTTTTCTGCTGTAATTTTAATCCGTTTCCACACATCGTCACGCATGCGCATATCAAGCGTACGAATGGTGCCACTGAGCACCGCCTCTTCGGGGATAATGTTTTCACGGACGCCCGCATTTATTTTTCCAACCGAAATAACAACCGCTTCATTGGTGAGATCACTTTGCCGGCTCACAATGGTTTGAAGACCGTTGATGATTTGCGCGGACACCACAATAGGATCAATGCCAAGCCACGGTGCAGCCCCATGCGATTGCTTTCCTTTCACATGAATGGTAAACCAGTCAGAGCTTGCCATCATACCGCCGGGCTTGTACGTGATGGTGCCCAGTTTACTTATACCTTGGATGTGCATTCCAAAAATCACATCAACCTTTGGATTTTCCAGCACGCCTTCTTTCACCATTAACCGTGCGCCCCCTTCTTCACCTTCTGGAGGTCCTTCTTCGGCGGGTTGAAAAATAAATTTTACGGTTCCCTTCAATTCATTTCTGTATTTGGCGAGAATTTCTGCAACACCCATGAGTATCGCCACATGGGAATCGTGTCCACAGGCATGCATAACACCCGTCTCCTGATTGTTGAAAATGGCTTTTTCTGTTGAGGCATAAGGCAGACTGTTTCGTTCGGTTACAGGCAAAGCATCCATATCTGCCCGCAAGGCTATAACCGCGCCTGGTTTGGCACCTTTTAAAATTCCCACCACACCTGTATGGGCAACTCCTGTTTTCACTTCAATGCCCAATGACCGAAGATGTGCGGCCACTTTCTCGGCTGTTTTGAACTCCCGGTTTGACAGCTCGGGATGTTCATGAAAATATCTTCTCCATTCAATTACTTTGGGCTCTAAGGAGATGGCCATTTCATCTACTTTGGATTGAAGTTTTTTGTTCACTTGTGCGTGCGCAATGGAAATACAAAAAATCAATAAAAGGGGAAGGCCAATATTTTTCATGAGTTAATAATTGTTTTTAGTGGGCAAATGCATGCCTATCGGTAGACAGGGAATCGCATTACAAATTAACATTGTTTTGGTTTAACGCAGCGGATGACGATTTCATCTTCATAATTGTTTTATAATGTCACACGAAATCCTCGGGCACTAATATCTTCCAAATGAGTATAGGAAGTGCATGGAGATTTGATGGTTATCCTTATTTTTATTCAGTATAGAAATTAAACAGTTGGAAAACAAAAATGTGCAAATGAATTGGGTTAAAATTTTTAAGGATGAGGGTGAAGCAAAAAGCCGTTTAGAAGAAGGACGGCCGCAGTTGCTTGTTGTCGATGGAAAAAGAATTTGCTTATTATTGTACAAGGATAAATTTTATGCCACACAAGATGCATGCACACATAATGGTGAGTCGTTGAGCAAAGGGCATGTTAATTTTATGGGGGAAATAATTTGTCCGTTGCACCATTACCAATTTGATATCCGTACGGGGCGTGAATGTAGTTCACGATCGAAAGATCTTCAAACCTTCGACATAAAGGCTGATGCATCTGGATTTTTTATTGGTATGTAAAATAGAAATCAAAAACACGCGTTCCTACCTAAACATTATCTGTGAGATATTTTTTTCTTTTTTTTCTGATAACTACTGGCTCATCGGCATACACGCAGACCACTGAAAAGCACGAACCATTTTTTAACCGCTTAAAAGTTGGAGGGCCACTTCCTGAAAATCTTCTTAGCAGCAGATCAGTGGTTGTGTATTCAAATACTATTGCCCAGAAGGCACTTGATGAAATGCAATTGTCTTTTCAAAAGACAGGCATTGATGCCGTTGCTTATTTTGATATTGATGTATTGCTGGCAGGCAAAGACATGGGGCGAGCACTGGCATTTAATTTTAATAAACGTGACATACAAAACTTTGTTTTCATGCTAAAAAACGGAAACACCTATCGCACCTACATTACGGGATTTGACACCAAGGAAAATTTTGTTGAAGAAAACCAAATGGCCTGGAGTCTTGAAGACACGTCATTGCCTGAATTACTCAAGAAAATTTATCGCGCGGCAGCGGGCGGACTGAAGCGCACAAATTTATTAATCAACGATGTGCCCGAGACCGATCTTTCAGTAAACCCGATAAGTGGAAGACGTTCAGAATTTTTTGCCATTGATATGAAAGTTGACCCTACAGCCATTCCGAAGTTTGGCAATGAGACGATGGACAAAGAACTTGAATCGATTTTTACCATTTATCCATTGAAGTATAAACTAACAGAACCCAATCTTTCGGAGCGAGACTTGAGAGGCCAGGGAAGTTTGTATGTGTTGTGTTATGTTTATACACGAGGATCTATAGCACGAGAAATTTTGGGATATGATATGAGCAAGCCGGAAAGTGCTTACGTCTCCGTTACCTATCCAAATGGAGAGGCCAAGCTAAAGACCTATCCAAAAGACGAGTACGTCTACAAATTTTATTTTAAGCACATTGAATCAGGCAATGTTTTCTTAGGAACCAAATGGGATGCCGACACCACTTGGCAACAAGCCCTGAAAAATCATCTGATGGCTTTTAAAGCTGAGTTGAAATTGAATTAAAATAAAAAAGGAGGCACCAACTTTCGTTTTATTCTTACAAATTTTCTTACAACATGCTGGCAATTTCTACCAATGGCCTAAGCTGCGTTTGGGTTTCAGAAAACCACAAAAAGAAAAAGGGGCCGAAGCCCCCTCTCTCACCTAATCAAACAACCCTTATTTTTTCATATTGTATGTTAACCCTCCTGTGTAAAGTCCTGCGGTTCTATCTGCTGCATAAAACTCTCTCGAGTCTGAGCCAAATAGATTGCGTGCATTTACAAATACATTCAGGTTTTTAACAACTTCATATGATGCTTTTGCATTGAGTATGAATTTGCTTTTTATCTGACCGTTCGCATATTGTGGTGTTGAAGAATCATTGAAATCATAGGATCCATCATATTGCGTTTGCTTACCAAAGTAATAGGCACTGAGGTTAACGTTAAACTTGGAACTTGCTTTATAGTTGAAATAGAATCCACCATAGGAACCAGGCGTATATTCATGTGTGCTGTTGCTATAGGTGACTGTTGGATATGGGGGACTTGGTAAACTTGGATCCAGGTAGATCGAAGGCAAATCTTCAGTCTCTGTCTTTTGCAATGTTATGAAAGGCTTGAATTGAATTTTTTCAGTGGGAACAAAATTCAAGGAGATAGTCGTACCAATTTGCTTTGCAGTAGTTGGCGTATTCATAAACTGTTGTGGGCCTGCTGTCTGAACAATGGCTGTTAGATTTTTACCAGTCTGTTGAAACACATCTATATCCAATTGAAGGGCACTGCTCAATTGTGCGCGGTAGCCAAGCTCAATCATATCCAGTGTGAACAATTTCAAATTTTGATTTCCAACTTGTCCGCCACCAATGTTGAGATAGTTGAAACCAATAAAGGAACCGCTGTTTGATCGCGTAACCGCAGCACGCAACAGGTTTTTAGAATTGAACTTGTAGGTGGCTGCCAATTCGTAGGCCAGGTAAGACTCATCGGGTACAGAAAACTTGTCTACACGAAGGCCACCCAACACGCGAAGTTTATCCGTGAAGTTAAGGTCTGTGCGCAAAAAAGCAGCGGTAGTGTTTATGCTGTTTTCAGCATTGAACAATCCAACGATTCCTTCATTTGGGTTAACATAGTCACGATCATCAAAGGTTACCGTTTGATAGCTTGCGCCTGGGGTAATGCTATACTTGTCACCCAACTTGATCACATATTCCGCCACTACATCGGCAGTATTGAAATCATATTCAGCATATGGTACAGTAAAGCGCGTATCAATGTTGTGACCTTTTACATACGCACTACGCACGCTCAATCCGTAAATTTTTGCTCCTAAGTTTACTGTTGTGTTCTGCGTTTCTCCTTGAAGTAGCGGATTTATAACCCAAATCTTTTGAAACTCTGCCTCCTGATGTGTGGCTGTTAAATCAAATGATACATTCTTGTTGGCCTGATAATTTAGATATCCGTTTACACCCCATTTGTTAAGTGATGTGGAAGGATCGGGATAGTAGATAGCAAGCTGAGACGGTGACGGATCTTTATAGGTTCCTGAACCTCCGTCATAATATTTTGAATCAACACGACTTCTTTTCTGGAAATTGCCCGATACTATTATACTGAACTTATCACCAAATTTTTTACCCAAACTAGCATTGGCTATGGATGTGCCTAACGTTCCAGCTTGCGCACTGGCATAAACCATTGTGTCGGAGTCGCCCATGCGTTTCGTTATAATATTGATAACGCCGGTCACAGCATTGGGGCCGAATAAGGGGGAAGAAGGGCCGCGCACGATCTCAATACGCTCAACATCATTGATGTCAACAGGCAGAGATTCCCAATAAGTACCACCCAAGCCATGATTGAACACAGGGCGGTTGTCAATCATTACCAATGTATATGAGTTGGCTTTTAAGAATGTGCCGTTGGTTCTGTTTAAGTTCTCCATTCCACGAATGTGTATATCGTACATGCCGTTTGCCTGCTCACGTACAATAACACCTGGCGCAAGTTTTAGCGCTTCCATGATGCTTATGGCTCCTGATTTTTCAATCTCACCCTTGGTGATAGTATAGCTAGACAACGGAGCATCAAAAAGGGTCTCATCTTTCTTGGAAGCGGAGTTGATGGGAATGTTCATCAAATCCTCCAGTGACAATGAGTAAAAATCTTTTTCATCAGCATTTTCGGCTGGTTGCTGTGCGTAAGCTGATGTGCCAACCAGCATGGATAAACCGATTAAATAATTTTTAATTTTCATAAAGGGTTAAAATTTAGATAGACCTATTTGTTTTTCTGCTGCAAAGGTTCAACTCTCTTGCTTATGAAAGAGACCGTTGACAGGCCCTACCTTACATGAATGGGAATACTAAAATGAAAAAGTAATTGGAGTACCCTATGGTGTATGTTTTTAACCAAAAACCTCACATGTCTGGATTGGTAGTGTCTCATCATAATTATGCCGTTTTACCCTATCGCAATCGATTTCTTTGCTGTTGAATTTAAAAGCAAATGCAGCTATTTTGTTTTCAAAGAATGTTTTATTGTTTAGAGAGCTAAAACCTTACGCTGATAAAAAGCAAGAACAGGCTCAGGGGCACATTGATTTAGGTGTAAGACCTTCGTTCTTCCTTACCTTAATTAAGATCAATTGAACGAAAATGGATTATTGTTGCTCCGACATTACTTACTGAAGGTCGAAGTCGGTTTCTATAAACCCAACAGGTTTGTAAACAGCAATGGCCGAGCCGGTGCCAATGCGATAGTTAGCAATGAAGGGAATCCCAATAAATGAATATAGAGAAGGTTGTGGTTCTTATTCGAGTACTTCTTCTATTTCGCCTAGCTTTTTCGAAGAATACTTGCCCGATGTTGCATAAACGATTTTCCCATCCGTATCCAACACGAAAAAATAGGGAATGTCTTTCTTTTCAAAATCAAGGGCTTCTTTGTAGGATTTCAATTCGCCTTTATAGAATAGAATATAAGGCAGCAATTGCGGGTCAACATTTTTGAGAGCCTTGCGCTTGGCCGTTCCTGTAGCCGCTGCATTTACACCCGTGAACATGGGCACGAAGTACACATTCACATCGTATGCAAAACCTTCAAAGAGGCCTTTGTTCTTTTGGATAAACTTTTCAAAAATGGGTTGAAACCAGGAGTTGAGTTCGTCTTCTGACTTTTTTGAATAGGCTAAACCCAGCAAGGTATATTTGCCTTTTGCGGCTTCCGGAAGAATTACTTTTTTGTCTTCTACTGTTTCTGCTTCCATGGAAGGAAACATTTTGCCCACAACTTGTGCCTGAATAGATGCGGAGGCCAGAAGAAAGAAGATGAAGATGTTTATCGTTTTCATTTTGTCAGGTTTTATAATTTAAATATAGGCAATGTGATCGATGCAACTTTAGCCAATTGTTCAAATTCGGTGAGTTGAATGATATCTGCGTTAAGAGGATGAAACATTAACCATTCCAAATTAATTTTTCAGCCAAAGGGTTTCTATTTCCTTGCCGTTTTAATTCTTTTGGTACACCAATGTGCATAAACCCAATTAATTTGACAGTATCATCCCATCCAAAAATTTTCTGCGAATTTTCAAAATAGGTAATGCCTCCGGTGCTTAGATAACATCCGATGCCATACGCGGTAGCGGTCAAATACATATTTTGTACCGCGCAAAACACAGCACCAACCTCTTCTATTTCAGGAACCGATTTTTTTACATCGCGGTGCATGCCTACCACAATAATGTGGGATGAAAGTTTCGGCTTCACCCACAGGTTTTGATAGCGCTCTTCTTTAAACGAACCATCTGCAGTAGTGTATGCTTTGTACAAATCAGCTTGAAGCTTGGCCAACGTGTTAAGCGAATCTCCGGTGTAAACAATAAAGCGCCACGGCTCAGTGAGTTTGTGGTTGGGCGCCCAGTTGGCATTCTCCAACATTTGCTTTACGATGTTGTCCTCTACACGTTCACCTGTATATTCATTTTGAAAAACTGATCTTCGTGATTTGATTAAGGTATTGAAGTCTGTTGTGCTCATGTGTGCGCAATGAATTTGTTCATACGAAGATCTGAAATAAAAAAGGACTGACCTTGTTGAGATAAAGCAACCTATGCCGTCACTTTCTTTATGGATCTTAATTTTGCCTTTGAATTTTTTGTGACTATTCGCTTTTCTGAGCGACTTCTAATGATGTTGCTGATTATTTTCTCTTCAGTCTTTGTTAATGGTTGTGAACTTCCGATAAAGTCCACGTCCAGTTCTTTTTTTCTAGATTTCATAATTCAATATTTTTAAAATACCTGTTCATAAGCCGAAAACCGAAGCGGTCTCGATAATCATTATTCGTCGCATGGAACGCCCCTAATGTATCAATGTAATGCTCAATTAACTGGGTTTTTGAAATGAATGAAACATTCCCTTCAAATCCTCTTGAAAGGAAAGCCGACATGCAAAGGCAACTAAATTTCCAGGAACGCCAGAGTAAATTTTATCCTTTCCTTTATTGAATGGGGCACTTTCTACCAGGTGCATGTATATGTGATCAAGCTTAACTTCAAGACTGATTATTCCTTGAATAATTTTTGCATTATCTCTAATAGTAAGTTTATAAACTTCTCTTTCGGGTTGGTTAAGTTCATACCTCCAATCGAAAATCCACCCGTTTTTCTTTGCGACCGTCCTAAGATCACGTTTTGTTAAATGAATAATATCGGTTGTGAAACAATCCCCCGTTATAATATTCTCGATCGAATTTGTCAGCTTATCAATTACAAAATAAAGTCCCTTTATCCTTCGTTTTTGCACCCCACAATTTACAAATTATTGTCAAACTATTGGATTGAATTTTTCCGGTAATTCGAAAAAAAAAGGACCGCCATTGCTGACAGTCCTTTAAAAATTTATCGCGTTGATTTTAAGAAAGCTTAAAGGCTTTCTTCACGGCATCAACATGATCCAGTTTTTCCCAAGGGAAAAGTTCTACAGAAATTTTTATTTCGTTTGCTTTTCCTTTGTTGAATATCTTATCCACTTTTTTAGGCTCTCTTCCCATGTGGCCATACGCTGCGGTTTCAGAATAGATAGGTGTGCGTAGGTTGAAACGCTTTTCAATAAAGTAAGGACGCATGTCAAAAATCTTCTCAATGCGTTTTGCAATTTCGCCATCGTGCAAATCAACTTTGGCTGTGCCGTATGTATTGACATACAGACCAACAGGTTTGGCAACACCAATGGCATACGCCACTTGCACCAACACCTCGTCACACACACCTGCGGCAACAAGATTTTTTGCAATGTGACGTGTGGCATAGGCTCCCGAGCGATCTACTTTCGAAGGATCTTTGCCAGAGAATGCGCCACCACCGTGAGCACCTTTTCCGCCATAGGTATCAACAATAATTTTACGACCTGTTAAGCCCGTATCACCATGAGGCCCACCGATCACAAATTTTCCGGTAGGGTTCACAAAGTATTTTATATCATCATTGAAAAGCTTCTGAACACGCGCAGGTAATTTTTTCTTAATGCGTGGAATCAGAATGTTGATCACATCTTCTTTTATCTTTTTCAACATCACGGCATCCTTGGCGAAATCATCATGCTGTGTGGAGATTACAATAGCATCGATGCGTTGCGGTTTGTTGTCATCGCTGTATTCGATGGTAACTTGCGACTTGGCATCCGGACGAAGGTATCCGATTGCTTTCCCTTCCCTTCTTAAGGCGGCAAGTTCACGCAACAACAAATGGGCAAGCTCCAATGGCAACGGCATATAATTGTCCGTCTCATTGGTGGCATAACCAAACATCATCCCCTGATCACCAGCTCCCTGGTCTTCTTTCTTTTTGCGATCTACTCCTTGGTTAATATCAGGTGATTGTTCGTGGATAGCTGAGAAAATACCGCAGCTGTTAGCCTCAAACATATATTCACTTTTTGTGTAGCCAATCTTACGAATCACTTCACGTGTTATCTCCTGAACATCGAGATAGGCTTTTGATTTTACCTCTCCTGCTAAAACCACTTGGCCGGTTGTGACCAACGTTTCACACGCAACCTTAGACTCAGCATCATAGGCGAGGAAATAATCAATAAGGGCATCTGATATTTGATCAGCTACTTTGTCTGGGTGTCCTTCAGAGACAGACTCCGAGGTAAAAAGATAAGGCATATAGTTATTTTAGAATTTGTATGACGAACAAAAAGGTTCGCAAATTTAATTTAATTGCTCAAATACAGAAATGAATTAATGGTTGACCGATAAGGCCATTAAGCAAGGATAAGAAACACAGCAGGCGATTTTGGTAATGTGATAGGGCTGCGTTTCCATTCCCTTACCGGTTTGCTAACAATAAATTCATTTTCACCTGTTAAATCCACGGCCACGCACAACATGGTTGTCGGATTTAGGTAGTTAAGCAGGTGCGACATCAATTGATTGTTCCGATAGGGCGTCTCGATAAATAATTGAGTTTGGTTTTTCTTCATTGACTCCTTTTCCAATTCCATCAATTTTAGGGAGAGTTCCTTTTCTTTTACGGGCAGATAACCATGGAAGGCAAATTGTTGTCCGTTCAGGCCAGAAGCCATGAGTGCAAGGATAATAGATGAAGGACCCACAAAAGGAACGACCTTAATATTGTTTTCGTGGGCAAACTTAACAGCCAGCGCGCCCGGGTCTGCAATGCCAGGGCAACCTGACTCAGAGATTACGGCTATATTTTTTCCTTTATGAATGGGCTTGAAGTAATTTTTCATTTCAATCTCTTGCGTATGCTTGTCAAGCAGAAAAAATTCCAAGGCGTCTATTGATTCATAAATTTTTAAACTGCTTAAAAAACGCCTGGCGGTTCGAACATTTTCTACCAGAAAATGGGTGGTGCTTTTCAACGCTTCAATTGACCCAAGGGGTATAACATGTGCCTGCGTTTCATCGGCAATTATTGTGGGAATAAGATAGAGAATGCCAGTGGTTTTCAAGAGCGAGATAATTATTAATTAAAGGACGTAAATCCATCGTGCGCGGGCAATGTTTTGAGTAACATGAAAGCGAGAATCCGTGTTCAGTCTCTGTTGCTGGTTGATGTAATATAACTCAAATCGGTTCTTCTTAAATTCATAGCCGACCCCGGCATAAATTCGCTCCATACTGATAAACAGTTTTTTTCTTAAGTCTTCAAAAATCTCCAAGGATACAGGCACGTAGGTCTTGGTTGCTTTTTCTGGGTTTTGAAGAAAGGTAAAATCAAATCCTGTTTGGTACCTAAACCGATAAATCAAATCTTTTCGGGTCGGGTATATAAGCCATCGTTCTTCTATACGCACGGTATTTAAAAATAATATGCGTGGATGAAGTTTGAAATCAGCACGCAATCCTTGCCAGGGCCTGATCTCATTTACCGTGACTTTGCCTGCTGGATGGCTATGGAAATAAGAAAGCCCGCCAACAGCCGTAAAGACTTTCGATAATTTGTAATTCACATTGGTGGTTATGAATTCTGAATAGATCCCATACGATGATTGGAAACGAGGGCCACCTTGAATGGCCCATGAAACGCGCTCAGATACTTTTTTCTGAAC
>JBBRKB010000081.1:0-11997 GCA_038218385.1 Cytophagales bacterium
CCAACTCGGCAATGACCTCATCCATTTTCACAGCATCACCATCCTGCTTCGTCCAGTTGGCTATTGTTACCTCGGTGATTGATTCACCTACTGATGGAACTTTCACTTGTACTCCCATTATTTTGAGCGTTTTATTTAAACTAAATTTCAAATGCTTTATTGACAATTTTTTCTTGTTCCAGCTTATGGATTTTCAAATATCCTGTAGCGGGGGAAGCACTGGCTTTTCTGGAAACCAGTTCAAGTCCGTCTTGCGGCATCATTCTTAAAATGTATGTCCAATAGCCCATGTTGGATGGCTCTTCTTGTGCCCACACCAATTTAGCGCCTTTGTATTTTTTAAGAATGTCACGAAGTTGCTTTTCTGGGAAGGGATGAAGTTGTTCAAGGCGCACTACAGCCGCATCTTTTGTCTTTCTTTTTTGCTGTGCTTCTTCCAGGTCGTAATAAATTTTTCCTGAACATAAGATTACACGCTTCACATCTTTAGCGTTTACTGAAGCATCATCGATGACTTCTTGAAATGATCCGCTGGTAAAGGCGGCAACTGGTGATGATACTCCAGGGTGACGAAGCAATGACTTCGGTGAAAACACAATACACGGTTTTCTAAATTCCCAGGTTACTTGTCTCCTTAATAAATGGAAAAAATTTGCCGCCTTTGTAATGTTGACGACTACCATGTTGTATTCTGCCGAAAGTTGCAGGAAGCGTTCAGGTTTTGCACTTGAATGCTCGGGTCCCTGACCTTCATAGCCGTGCGGCAGAAGCATCACCAATCCATTCATACGCTGCCATTTAGATTCAGCGCTGGAGATGAACTGATCTATCATCACTTGGGTGCCGTTAACAAAATCGCCAAACTGCGCCTCCCATAGTACTAATGCGTTTGGTGTTGCCATGGCATAGCCATATTCAAAACCAAGCACACCAAACTCCGATAGTAGCGAATTATAGATCTGAAATTTTGCCTGATCTTTTGAAAGCCCATGCAGTGCACAGAAAGGTTCGTTGGTATTGGCATCAAAGAAATAAGCGTGACGGTGCGAGAACGTTCCGCGCTTTACATCTTGGCCTGACATGCGCACAGGAATTTTTTGCAGCAACAGGGAACCGTATGCGAGCAACTCTGCTTCCGCCCATCCCAGTTCTTTTGTTTCGAAGAAAGCTGTTTTACGGTCTTTGATTAATTTTTCTATCTGCTTCAACGGTTTGAAGCCTTCCGGAATGGAACACAGTGCCTGCCCAACTTTCTCCAGGATGTCTTTCGTGATGCTGGTGTCAGGTGATTGATCAAAATCTTCGGGTTTGGCCCAACGCAGTTGTTCCCATTCTTCTTCTACCTTTTGGGGTGTGTACGGAAGCGGCTTTTGCTTTACTTCATTCAAGCGGTCTTGTAACTGATTGCGGAATTTCGTTTCCATTTCATCTGCCAATGCAGTATCAAAGGTGCCTCCTTCCGTAAGTTTCTTCGCATAGATCTCTCGTGGGTTGGGATGCTTGGCAATCAGGTTGTACAACTTAGGCTGTGTAAATTTTGGTTCGTCACTTTCGTTGTGGCCGTGTCTTCTGTAGCAAAGAAGATCGATGAAAATATCTTTGTCGAATTTTTGTCTGTACTCAACTGCCAGATTAGACGCAAATGAAACGGCCTCGGCATCATCACCATTTACGTGCAACACAGGTGCATCTACTATTTTTGCAATATCGGTACAATAAATACTGGTGCGTGCATCGTCATAGTCAGTTGTAAAACCCACCTGATTATTAATAACAAAATGTATCGTTCCTCCTGTAGTGTAACCCGGCAACCCAGACATTTGAATAACTTCATACACGACACCTTGCCCTGCAACAGCGGCATCACCGTGGATGAGTATGGCCATTCCTTTTCCTACATCTCCCTCATATTCATCATCTATCTGACCACGTGTATAGCCAATCACCAACGGATCAACGGCTTCTAGGTGTGAGGGGTTGGGTGTAAGCTTTACGTATATTTTTTTGTTGGATGGCGTTGTGATAAAACTGGAATATCCCAAATGGTATTTAACATCACCATCACCCATGGTTTGATCAGGACTTACGTTTCCTTCAAACTCAGTAAATATTTGTTCGTATGTTTTTCCCAGAATGTTTGACAAAACATTTAACCTTCCGCGATGCGCCATGCCAATCACCACTTCCTTCACGTCAAGTTCAGCAGCTTTGTTGATAATGGTTTGCAAAGCGGGTATCGTATTTTCGCCACCTTCCAAAGAGAAACGTTTCTGTCCTAAAAATTTTGTGTGAAGGAAGTTTTCAAATACTACCGCCTCGTTCAACTTCCAAAGAATCATTTTCTTTTCTTCGATGCTGGGATTATAACTATAGTATTCTTTCTCACACTTCTCAAAAAACCATTGCCTGATCTCATCGTTGCGGATATAATTGTATTCGAAACCAATCGGCCCCAGATAAACGGCCTTTAATTTCTCAATAATGTTGCGCAGGGTAGCACGTCCCATTCCAATCTCGGCTCCGATGTCAAACTCAACATCCAAGTCAGCGTCTGTAAGACCAACAGATGTATGCTCCAATTGCACACTGTGGTTTCTTCTTTCCCTAACAGGATTTGTTTTCGACTTAAGATGACCAAAAGAGCGATAGGCAAAAATCAGGTTTCGAACCTGAGTCTCTTTCAACATGTGGTTGTCTTCACCAGCGGCACCTTTCGTGCTGCCGTTTTCGCCAAAACGTTGTTGTGAAAAATCGTACCCTTCAAAAAACCTCGCCCATGTGGCATCCACTGACTGGGGATCGTTTTTGTAATTTTGATATTGCTGGTCGAGATAACCAGCTTCTGCATTTGATATGTAGGAAAACTTATCCATGATTTTTTTATAGAATGGAAACCAAAGATAAATAAGGGTATTCGTTTATAAAAATCGAACAATCGCTTTAACGATTTATTGTATTTATCTATCCCCAAGACTCGGGGGTGCAATTGCTACAACGAGAAATTAAATTATCTTTGCGGTCTTTATAAAAAAAATTAACCGGACGAGATCCAAATTCAAACAAAAAAATGGCAGTAAAAATCAGATTGTCCCGCAGAGGACGGAAGAAACTGGCACTGTACGATGTAATCGTAGCGGACGCCAGAGCACCACGCGATGGTCGCTTTATTGAAAAGTTAGGAACCTACAATCCCATGTCTCAGCCAGCGGCTATTAACATCAATGTCGACAGGGCATTTCATTGGATTATGAATGGTGCGCAACCTACGGATACCGTGAAAGCCATGCTTTCTGAACGTGGAATTCTTTTGCGTAAGCACCTTCAAATTGGCGTTCTTAAAGGAGCCATCACGCAAGAAGATGCCGACAAGAAATTAGAGGCATGGACGAACGAAAAGTCAACTAAGAGTCAATCTAAGCAAGATACGCTTAGTCAGACAAAGGCAGCTGACGCAAAAGCGCGCAAAGAAGCTGAAACTAAAGTAAGGGAAGCAAAAGCTGAAGCCATCAGAAAGAAGATGATAGTGGCTGAACCTGTTGCTGAAGAAACCCAGGCGGAAGTGGCCACGGAAGAAGTTGCCTCTACAGAAGAAGTTGCAACTACAGAAGTAGCGACACCAGAGGCACCTGCTGAAGAAGCTAAACCTGAGGCATCTGCTGAAGAAGCTACACCTGAGGCACCTGCTGAAGAAAAGGCTTAATTGATATTCAATAAAATATAAACCGGTGTGCTGCTAGTGCACCGGTTTTTTTATTCCCAAGCGTATGCAAATAGAGGAGTGTTATAAAATCGGGTTAGTTGCAAAGCCACATGGATTAAAGGGATCGATGACCATTCATCTTGATGCTGACATTCCAAATGATGCCAGCACGTTGGATGCAGTCTTTGTGAAGCAAGGCAATTCGTTGGTTCCCTATTTCGTTTCAGAAATTTCGGTGAAGGGAAATAAAGCCTACGCCACTTTTGAAGAAGTAGATACACTCGAAAAAGCACAGGCGTTATCCAAGTGCCTTCTCTACCTGCCAAAAGGAGCAAGACCTAAATCAGGAAAGAATACCTTTTATGATGATGAGATTGTAAATTTTTTAGTGGTTGATAAACAGAAGGGAAATATCGGAACCGTAACCGAAGTGCTAAACAGTGGACTTCAAAAATTATTATCCATCACGGAAGGGGAAGATGAAATTCTAATCCCCATCAACGATATATTCATTAAAAAGGTAGACCGCAAAAAATCAATTATTGAAGTTGATTTGCCTGATGGTTTTTTAGAGATGAATAAATCTTAAGTAAAATAATCTCCTTTGCACATTTACCAACGAACAAAGTTTAGGTTTGATCCATCTTCAGACGATCACGAATTTCATCCACTGTATCTTTATAAACAACGTAGGTCTTGCAAATTGAATTATTCAAATTCATACTTACGGGCAAGCGAGTAGTACCAACATATGGATTTGACCCTGAGCTGTAAATCAGCACATCACCTGGAATCAGGTTAAATATCGCTAAAACATTTCGGCAAAGTGATCTGAAAAAATTTGGCCATCGACCTTGATCGTCTACAATTCTTAACTTAAAAATGGATTTGCCAATTGTCGTTCCTAAATAATGCTCAATTACTGATCTATATATAGCGCATAATGAAATGGACACAAGCAGAAATCGTATGAAGCTTATAAAAGTTGAAATTTCAAAAAACAAATAGTTAAGTGATATAAAAAAGCTCAAATCAATAAGCTTAGCAAAAAATCGAATCATCTGCCCGTCCTGGATATTTGGATTATACCTTACTATAAAGTCAAGTTCTTGACACGAAACGGATCCATCTTCATCGCGCATCCTGCGATTAACTGTTCTTACTTCTTTTAGCTCGGATATCTTTTTCATTAAACATTTAAGAATCCTGGTCGGCAGCCATTAATTCGAAGATACAGAAAAGCCGGAAAATTCAGTTAACTCTCAAGCGTATTCACGATAACTTTATAATGGGGATCTTCCCAGTAGTTCACATCAATTATTTCAGAAGCGTTGTTTAACAGCACACGACAATCTTCGCTTAAGTGGCGCAGATGAATTTTTTTCCCAACTTTTCTGTAGCGCTCTGTTACTTTATTGATGGCTTCAATAGCCGAATGATCTACCACACGACTTTCCTGAAAATCGATGATCACTTCGTTGGGGTCTTCCACTACATCAAATTTTTCTTGAAAGGCGGTAACCGAACCGAAGAACAAGGGGCCAAATATTTCATAATGCTTGATACCATTTTGATCTACATATTTTCGCGCGCGTATTCGTTTTGCGTTTTCCCATGCAAATGCGAGTGCTGATATAACCACACCGATAATCACAGCAACAGCAAGGTTGTGAAAGATAGCAGTTACCAATGTCACCAAAACCATTACGATAACATCCGTCTTGGGCACCTTGCGAAATACTTTTAAACTAGCCCACTCGAATGTACCAATAGCCACCATAAACATTAGCCCAACTAGTGCAGCCATCGGCACCTGCTCAATAAGTGATGAACCAAAAAGAATAAACATTAACAAGGCCACGGCCGCAACGATACCTGATATGCGTGTGCGACCACCAGAGCTTACGTTGATAATGCTTTGGCCAATCATCGCGCACCCACCCATACCGCCAAAGAAACCAGTTGTTACATTGGCAAGTCCTTGTGCAACACATTCCTTATTTCCTCTTCCTCTTGTCTCTGTCATTTCATCTACAACGGTTAGGGTCAATAAACTTTCAATCAATCCTACCAACGCCATGATCAACGCATATGGGAAAATTATTTGTAGTGTTTCAAAATTCAATTCCACTAAAGGAATATGAAACTGAGGTAGGCCACCCGCAATAGATGCAATGTCGCCTACTACGCGCGTGTCAATACCAAAGCCAATAATGATCGCAGACACAACAACAATGGCTGCCAATGATGAAGGCACCACCTTCGTTAATTTTGGAAGAAAGTGAATGATGGCCATGGTAAGCAAAATAAAACCGATCATGATCCACAACGCATTACCACTGAGCCAATGGAAAATACCGTTGGTATCTATAAACTTTAATTGATCAAGTTGTGCCATGAAGATGACAATGGCCAATCCATTTACAAAACCAAAAATTACGGGATGAGGAACAAGGCGGATAAATTTTCCTAGTTTTAAAAAGCCGACGGCCATTTGTATTACCCCCATTAACACCACCGCAGAAAATAAATATTCAACACCATGCGTAGCCACAAGACTTACTACCACAACGGCAATGGCACCCGTTGCCCCTGAAATCATTCCTGGCCTGCCACCCAGAACAGCCGTGATCAAACCAATAATAAATGCGGTGTACAAACCAATCAACGGACTCACTTGTGCTATCAATGAAAAGGCAACGGCTTCGGGCACGAGTGCAAGTGCAACGGTGAGACCGGAAAGTATATCATCTTTGGCGTTAAAATTTTTCTTGCGTAATTGATCAACAAATGTCATCATCAGTTTAGTTATTAGTATCGAGACGTTGGCAACCACAGGGTGCACGTTTCAAAAATTGAAGGAGCCGAAAGATGTGGCAGTTATAAACGAGGCGCGAAATTAAGGATATAGTCAACGGATAACAAACGAAGTATAATAGCAGATCATATTACCACATGACAAACGATCTTGAAAATTATTATCTCGACAAAAAAGAACCAATCAAAAGTTGCTTACTAGCATTGAGATCCATTATTACCGCTCACGATGTCAACATTACAAATGCGTGGAAATACCGCATGCCTTTTTTTTGCTATAAAGAAAAAATGTTTTGCTACTTATGGGTAGACACCAAAACAGGTGAGCCCTATATTGGAATTGTGGAAGGTGGCAGAATAGAACATCCGCTTCTTGAACAAGGCAATCGTATGCGGATGAAAATTTTAAGAATAAATCCAAACAAAGATTTGCCGATAAAGACCATCAAACAAATTCTTAATCAAGCGTTGGAGTTTTATCGGAATGGAACCATTAAACTGAAAAAGAAATAGACACGAGCAATGAAAAAGTCATTTATAAACCCGATGCCCGATTTCTTCGACCGGTATATAAACCAGGTTGAGGATATTGAAATAATGGAAGCCCTTACCACGCACGCAACCCTTGAAGGTTACCTCCCACTGGAAACCCTAAATGCACTGGATGGAAAACGTTATGCGCCCGGCAAGTGGACGATAAAAGAAATTATCCAACATATTATTGATACTGAGCGGGTGATAACGTATCGGTCTTTGCGTTTTGCGCGAAAAGACAAAACGACATTGCCCGGTTTCGATGAAGAGTTGTTTGCTCAATCAGCAGATGCCGAAGACCGGACTATCCCGGATTTACTAAAAGAACATGAAGCTGTGAGAAAATCGTCTATTGCCTTGTTCCAAAGTTTCACAGATGAAATGTTATTGCAAGAAGGTATTTGCTTTAACCGAACAATATCAGTGCTTGCACTTGGGTTTGTTGTTGTGGGGCATTGCACGCATCATTTTAATGTGGTGAAGCAGAGCTATCTTCCACTAATACATAGCGTTTCCTGATGTATACTATGACTACATTTTATTTCTGAAAACGAATTTGAAAATTGCCATCAAGCATTTCGTAAACAGAAATTCAATATTTACAGAGGCCGAAGATTGATAAGAAAATTTACCTCAAGTTTTTCTTTCACTTGAACCAAGCCCATCATTTTACGTGGAGGTGTTAACTTAAAATCTGAAAATTTTAGTGTTTGTGTTCCGGATAAGGAGATGGTTCCTTCTGTTGCGTGGGTTACGGTAAAGGTGATTGAATAGTCTTTTGCTTCTCCAGCCAGGTGTATTTTTACTTTTCCGAAGACGGGACTACTCGCCGTATTTTCAATTCCTTGTAAACTCAAAAATTGAATGGATAGTAGCGGATGTTTTTCATGATCGAGCGTTTCAAGAAAATCTTTTGTCATAAGCGAATTGCCACAATCAAAGTCATCAACTGGAGTAGTCATTTTATTCTTCACGAGGTAAACCGCATAGGTTTCTTCATTCATTTTATATTCCAAGGTATCGCATGCGGAGTAATTCTTTGTTTGGCAAATGAATGTATTCACATTGGAATGTCCTGTAATGGTTAGCATGCTGGAGCTCTCTATCAAAAATTCTTTTTTAATAGTGTGTTGACCACCAGCAAGGAATGGAGTAAGTAGAAAGGTAATGAATATAAGTAGGTAATGCATGGTTGTAAAAATGAAGAGGCTGCCCTTTTGAGACAGCCTCTGTTAATGTTCTGTTTTAGAAACCGATGACCGCTTCTATCATAAGGCCATTGAATTCACCACCTATGTATTTGGTTTTTGTAAGACCTTTGTCTCCGTAATTTTGTTTTACATATTCTATTTTGGTAACAATGTTTTTGGTTAAGAACCAGCCACCACCAACATTGATCCGGTTAACGTTGATTTTATCAATTGATGCATCAGAATACTTTCCGTTCACTACATTATAGCGGCCACCCACGAAAAGTTGTTCTTGGCCACCGAATCTGTAAATCGCTTCCGCAGCAACTTGGGTCATTTTGCCACCTCCTGAATCCTTCTTGTTAAATGCTATTTCATAGATACCAAAAAGTTCAAGGCCTTGAAATTTAATAAACGGATTCACCTGAATGGCTGTCAATTGTTTGAAATTGGGATTGATCCTGCCTTCAAAGGGCGTTCCGGTTCTGGCTTCGTTCTCCGCTAGAGTACGCATCACATTGTAATACCGGGCTCCAGTGCGATCACCACCATAGAGGTATGTGCCAGTTGTTTTTCCCTGATTGGTATACCATGATCCAGTCAATCGAACCCTCAGGTCGTCAGAAATTTGTTTGTCATAACCCACTTTGCCAAAGAAAGATATCTTGTTGTCACTAGTGGGTGAAAGGACTACATTTTGGTTCAGCTTACCATTGGTGATACCGAATACACCAATGAAACCATTTGATTGAATGTTGACTTCACCAAATGCCTCTGTGGAAAACGCATCCATTATATAGTTTCCGACAAACGGATTATACAATGCTCTGGCGTTATCTGATCTTCTGAAATGTGCATCACCATAGTTAAACTCATCAAGCCCTATGCGAAGGGTCGCTACTTTCATAAGACCTTCCATGAAACCGGGTTTTATAAAATCGAGTTTATCAATTTGAAGATAGCCACCTTTCACCCATGTTTCTTCGTGATGCAAAGAAGAGAGGTAAAGTCCTAAGTGAACCCGTACACCATCATACAACTGACCATCAATGTTTAAATTGGCAGTAGGCAGGTTGAAGTTTTTGCCCAGCTTTACCAAGGAATCTAAACCATTGCTTTGTGTGAGAGACTGAAATTGCATAGCAAAATCGCCACCGATACGAATCTTTACACCTTCAAATTTTATTGTGTCTTCTTTTGATGTCTCATATACATTCTGTCCTCGTTTATCATTGTAGCGGAAATATTGAATGTCGGGTTGTAGCCCTTGTCCCCACGCACTGGTTGCCATTGCACATAAGCCCATCAAGATGAGGGAACTTAGTCGAATTGCTGTCTTGGTTTTCATAAAATGTTATAGATTAAATTGTGATTTGATTTGGTTATTATTTGATAAAAGTGACATTGAGATTAAGTGTTATTTCATCGCCTGTCTTCACACTGCCAAACATGAATGAAGGAGGCTCAATGGTAAATTCAGACATTTTTAATTTTTTTTCGCCTATACATTTCACACTCGTTCCATCTAGTGTGCAGCTAACAGTAAGTTGCGTGGGATGTGATGCGCCACTCATTTGTAAGATGCCATCACAAGTAATTATGTAGGTAGATTCTTTTTTTTCCAGCGTTGCCTTTGTGGAACGGAACGTAATATTTTTGTGCTCATTTGTTCTCAATGCCTTGTAAGCATTATTGTCCATGGCATCTTTTCCACTTTTCAAACTCTCAGCAGGTAGGCTTATCGTCACATCAGTTACGGATTGAAGAATTCCATTGCTGATCTCGAAGGTTGCGTGGCCGGTGATTTGAGAAGTTTTCATTTCCCAATCATGTAAGGTGGATGTGCCGCTCACTTCTATGAAAGATGTTTTGCCTATGGCATAAGGTGAGGTTTGTGCATGTAATGGAAAGGTTACTGCAATAAAAGGGAGTATAAGAGCCATTAACGTTTTCATAAAATTTGTTTTTTGTTTGATGGCGCTAATGTCCGACATGGTGAATAGCCACGTAATGACATACGTTGGCTGTGGTGATGATTTATATCAGCGTTGTTAGGTTTACTGATTAAAGTCAGGTTATTAACTAACAGCCATCACAATGGATAGGGGTGAGCCGCTGTTACATTTACGCTATTAATGAATATCCGTTCAGGATGGTTGAAGAAAGAATACAAACAGATGTTGAGATAAAATGCTTTCACTGTGGTGAAATGGGCGAGATGCCCTTCAGCCTTGGTGAAAGATTTTTTTGTTGCCTCGGATGCAAGACGGTGTATGAAATTCTTGAAGCCAATACATTATGTCAATATTATTCACTCGATAATAACCCAGGACTTTCGCAAAAGAAAAATCAATCGCATGATTTCGCCTATCTGGATAATGCTGACATTAGAAAAAAGATTATCTCATTTGATTCAGAGAATTTGACGCGAGTAACCTTTTCGGTTCCGTCTATACATTGTGTGTCGTGTATATGGCTGCTTGAAAATCTTAGAAAGATACAGAATGGGATTTATACTTCACAGGTCAATTTTCCTGGAAAGAGAGTCGACATTGATTTTGATCCCAAAAAAATAAAACTGAGTCAGGTTGCAAATTTGCTCGCAAGGATTGGATACACGCCAACCATTTCGTTGGATCAACAGCAACAGAAAAAATCATCACCTGGTGCAAAGTCTGTGGTGCTCAAACTTTCCATCGCAGGGTTTTGCTTTGGTAATGTTATGCTCTTTAGTTTTCCTGAATACCTTGGGCTCGATCACCACGATCTTTATCTGGCGCGAGTTTTTTCATGGCTTAATGTGGCTCTTTCGATTCCGGTTTTTTTCTACAGTGGTTATGGATACATACGCGCGGCCTTCAATAGTTTCAAGCAGCGGCAGATCAATATTGACGTGCCCATTGCCGCAGGATTGATTGCGTTGTTTTCGCGAAGCCTATACGATATCCTTACTGCTACGGGTCCGGGTTATTTAGATTCCTTCACAGGCCTTGTTTTTTTTCTATTGATCGGCCGCTGGTTTCAAAACAAAACATACGAACGTCTTGCCTTTGATCGCGATTACACATCTTACTTTCCGCTCGCTGTCAACCGACTTGTTAATAAAGTATGGCAGCCTGTTGTTATCTACGATTTAAATCCAGGTGATAGCATACGCATACGCAACATGGAAATTGTTCCTGCTGATAGTATACTTCTGGATGAAGAGGCGCTCATTGATTATAGTTTTGTGACTGGCGAATCTAAAGGCGTAAAGGTTGCGGATGGTGATCTCGTCTATGCAGGCGGAAGACTGATAGGCGCACCCGCACATCTGATTGTAGAAAAAAATGTATCTCAAAGCCATCTCACCAGTTTGTGGAATGGTGATGTAAATAAAAAAAGAAATACGAGCAGCTATCAAAAAAAAATTGATCAGGCTGCGCGAGTTTTTACCTGGGTTGTAATGTTCATTGCGATGGCTACTGCTGTGTATTGGTATTTTGAAAATCCCTCAAGGATGTGGCTCGTACTCACATCGGTGCTCATGGTGGCCTGTCCGTGTGCACTGGCATTGGCGGCACCCTTTACGTATGGAAGTATGTTGCGTGTTTTTGGTCGACATCATTTATATTTAAAAAATGCCGATGTAATCGAGCGGATGGCAAGGGTAAATGCCGTAGTCTTTGACAAGACAGGAACCGTAACCCATGGACAGGAACCGAAAATAGAGTTCAATGGTGTGCTCTCGGATGAGACTATCGGCATGGTAAAAAT
>JBBRKB010000082.1:0-11889 GCA_038218385.1 Cytophagales bacterium
ACGCTTTTCTCTTTATGCTTTACAATTAAATGTTGATTAACCCTGGAAGCAACAGGATAAGGATAGATTTTATTGAAAATGGCATTAGTTGATAACCCGGATGTATTTGCCAATATCAACTCCTGTATAAGCTCTCCGGCATTTGGAGCCACCATTGTGCCGCCCAGAATTTTCTCTTTTTTAAATACACCTCCTTTGCTTATGTAGAAAATACTCTTCGCGTATTGATAATTATCGGTAATCGCCCTGTCGTCACCACTGAAATCCTGTTCTAATTTTTCATATTTAATACCTCTATTCTTTAGTTGTTTTTCATTTAATCCAAAGGTTGCTATTTCAGGATCGGTAAAAGTGACCCAGGACATGTGATCATTGTTTAATTTCTTTTTTAAGGGAGAAAGAAAATTATTGATCAGAATACGGGCATGAAATTCAGCGGCATGGGAAAACATAAGGTCACCTGCGATATCGCCGCACACAAAAATATTTTTGTTGGTAGTTCTTAGATATTTATCGATAACCATTTTACCATCTTTCGTTTCGATTCCAGCATTTTGCAATTGTAAGGGATCCAACATCAATTCTCGCCCAATGCCCGCAAAAACAGCATCGAAATATAAGTTTCTATTTTCTCCGTTTTTCATTTTTATTACGGCATTAGTAGCGGAAGAAAAGCGCTCAAGATCTGCATCAAGTAGGCATTCAATTCCTTCTCTCCTCAGTTGCTCCAAAAGAATTGCTGCTACCTGTTCATCATCGTGCTCAAGGATCATGCTACCACGTTGTACGATGGTAACTTTTCTATCGAAACTGTTTAATGCCTGCGCTATCTCGATTCCGATAGGCCCACCCCCCACAACCAGAATATTTTCCGGCAGGGTTTCAATGGAAAAAATATTGCTGTTGGTAAAATATTTTACATTTTCTACTCCGGGAACATCTAACGCGCGTGGCTTTGAGCCGGTTGCGATCACACTATTTTTGCCTTTATATTTCGTGCCATTTATTTCCACCTCTTTTTTACCAGTAAATTTTGCTTCACCTAATACAACGTCAATTCCATTTTCGCGCAACGCTTTTGCATTTTCGTGTTTGCGAACGATCGCCTGCCTTTCATGTACATAGTCAATTGCCTTTTTGATGTCCGGTTCTCCGGTTATACTCAGACCGAATGCTCTTGCTTTTTTTGCCGTCTTTACAATTCTAGAAACGTGAATTAACGCCTTGCTGGGTATACATCCATCATTTAAACATTCACCACCAATTTCCTTGT
This sequence comes from Cytophagales bacterium, assembly GCA_038218385.1. GTDB lineage: Bacteria > Bacteroidota > Bacteroidia > Cytophagales > Cyclobacteriaceae > JBBRKB01. The sequence goes on from JBBRKB010000082.1 coordinate 1,274, forward strand.
CGGTTTTTGCTATCATTAAAACTTTAAACCCAAGCTTATTCATAGTTAAACCAACACTTAGCCCTGCGGAACCAGCACCAATCACTAGTATATCATAAATCTTTTCATCCTTCATTTTATAAACCGTTATAATTCTCTTTCTTTGAATGTAAGGATAATAATACCAATCACCGTTTTTATAATTTATGGTTCTTGATCAGCTTCCTGTGAAGCTGTGATAATTTCTCCTGCGAATAACCGAGATAATAAAGACCCCAGATACTATAAAAGATAATTTGCATCCTGTACACTCCATTATCCAAATATTTTCTCGCTGATGTTTGGATAACATCTTTTAATACGTTGAACTTGCCGAACTTTTTTATGCGATGAATGATTTCCTGATCTTCCATTATCAACAAATCTTCACGAAAGCCACCTGACTTCTGAAAAATGTCTTTCGAAACAAATAAGCTCTGGTCACCGAATCGAACTGCATTTACATTAAACCTTGTAAACCAGGCATTCACTTTCAAAAACCAGTGATCGTATTCAAAGGCAAGCCGAAAACACCCGCTGTTAACTCCTTCTTTGTAAGCGCTTAGAATTTGTGTCGTAAAATTGTTTGGAGGAATACTATCGGCATGTAGAAAATATAAGATTTCATATTTGGCAATTGATGCACCGATGTTCATCTGTGCTGCCCTGCCTTTACGTGCACTCTTTACAGCAGTTGCTCCGCATTGTTCAGCAATGTTGATGGTATCATCAATGCTGCCTCCATCCACAACAATAATTTCCACTTCATGCTTGCCTTTGGCAGCATGCATTGTGTTGATTGTTTTTTCAATCTGGCCAGCTTCATTGTAGGTTGGTATGATGATGCTGAACATGGTTTCAGTTTTTAATATTTTAAATCCTCTTTCTGATATTTCCAAATAACTGTTTAACAGAGATATTCCACATCACATTTGCCGCGGCAACGGAATTGTAAGCATTCACTATCCCATACAGCTTTCCCAAAAGCCACATTTATTAGAAAATCAAGGTAGCTAAAAAAATTGGAGGAAGCTGGCTCTGATAAGGAAGAGCTTACAGTACTCAGAAATTGGTAACAGAAGAAAGACTGGGATTAATAAATGAGAATCGGAATGTGTTTTTTGAAGTTGAAGATTTCATGGACGATATTGGCTCCGGCGGAACAAGGGTCAACAATGGGGTTCAGTTATAGATTACATTTGGGATTCTCATTCGTTTATTAAGTAAAAAATCCCGCAAAGTAGAGATTGAATACATTTCAGTTTCTAAAAATTAAAATGATGAATCAGATCCACTAGCAGTATCTCTGCTCATAAATGGGTTCAATTTTGACGAGGCATTGTCGGTTCGCCTTTAACTCATTTCATACAAAAGAAAATTCAATGAAGACGTTTGGGGCTACTCAATCTTTATAGAGGAAGCGTAAGCAGAATCAACATCAAAAAATCCCGAAGGTGGAGACGCAGATGTTTAAGGGATCGGGTGAGGTGGTACTCAATTGCTTTTTCGGAAAGATTTAGCATGCCGGCAATTTCGGGAATGCTTCTGCCATGAAGTCGGTTGAGTTGAAAAACCTTTTTTGATTTTGCGGGTAATTGTTCCACACTCGCTTCCATCGCTTCTTTCAGTTCATTGAAGTCCAGTTCACTTTCTGTGACGCATTCAGTTTGTGGAATGTAGGTTTTGTAGTAGGCCCAATATTTTTCTTTCACGAGTTGTGATTCAATATATTTGATTGCCTTGTTTTTGATACATGTAGCGATAAAGGCTGGCATGTTGTGTACTACCAATGTCTCACGCTTGTCCCAAAGTGTAATAAACAGTTCCTGAACAATTTCCTGCGTGGTTTCTAATGAACGTACTTTCGAGTAGGCAATGCGATGGGCTATATCCCAATAGCGGCTAAAAAGTTCTGAAAATGCCTTTTCATCACCTTGCCGTATTGATTCCCAAAGGTGTTGATCACTATCGTTTTGATATAGGTTCAAGCGGTATACATGTTTAGGCGTATATCATACAATTTTAACCAATCTTTCTAAGAAAACAATATCGTTTGCGAAATCGCATGTTTTTTGAAAAAATGTTTAGGGTAAAAGGTGACTTACCGGTCATGCAGGTATGGATCAGGAAGAATTTCGTAAAATTTTGACACGCTACCGCCGCGGGGAAGCCTCAAATGCAGAAAAAGAGTTAATTGAAGAATGGTATGCGGAGATCGGAACAGACGATATTCAATCGGATGCGCATGCATTGAAATTGGGTGAGAAATATTGGAAAAATATTAATTCCCATGTACAATCACGCTCTACAGTAAATACGAAAAAGCATCGGAGAATCCTGCTCCAGCCGAATTTCCTGCGAATTGCTGCATCCATCATTTTTTTGATAGGGTTAGTATATTTTATTTATGAGCGAGACGCTCCTCAAAACATTGCCAATGTTGATAATGTAACACAAGAGTTTAAATCTGTTCTTAATACAGACGGTGCGATTAAGAAGGTGGTGTTACCAGACGGTACTACGATAGACTTGAATCCAGGTAGTCAGATTGATTTTGATAATGATTTTAATGCACCCATGCGCGAGGTATACCTAAAAGGTGAAGCATTCTTTAATGTAAAGCGTGATGTGAATCGTCCCTTCTTGGTTTACTCCAATGAAGTGGTGACAAAAGTATTGGGCACAAGTTTTCGGATAAAGGCATTTGATAATGAAAGAGATGTGACGGTAAGTGTTCGGACCGGAAGAGTGAGTGTGTATACGAAATCAAAAGATCAAAAGGAGCAGCAAGAGGTAATAATAGCACCCAATCAACAAATCGTTTTCAACAAGGAAGAGCAGAAGTTGAAGAAAGAGATTGTGCCCGTGCCCGTGCCGATAGCTGAGATTCAGACAGCATCAGTTCGAACAAAATTTGAAGGCGAATCCGTCCTTCGCATTTTCGAAGCGATGCAGGAAATGTATGGACTGGAAATACAGGCAAACGAAAATAGCTTTAAAAATTGTACCCTTACCACCACCTTGTTTGATGATGAGCTATTCAAACGGTTGGATATTATTTGTCAAGCAATCGGTGCTACTTATCGGGTAGAAGAAACAACCATTATCATTGACGGCTCCGGCTGTGATTAACCTAACAAATGCCTATGAAATATTCTACGCACTGATAAAAAAAAGGCCGATGATGTTACGAGCATCATCGGCTTACACGACACATCCAACCAGGTTGGACGTGCCTTAATTTTTTGCCTTTTCAAACAAAAAACATTTTAAGTTATGAATAAAATAAAATCTATTCAACATGTTCTGTTCGTGATTATGAAAATAACAGCAACGCAACTTTTGTTGATGACCATCCTCACCACCCTGGTTTCGGCTGAAGTCCTGAAAGGACAGGGTGTTTTGGACAAGCGAATCTCCCTGGATGCCGATAGGCTGGAGGTCAAAACTTTGCTTAATGAAATTGAATCGAAGGCTGAAGTAGCCTTTACGTACAGTCCTAAACTGATTAAACACCTTCCTAAAGTCACCTTATCGGTGAAGGAAGCTAAGCTTAGTGAAGTACTCAATCAGATTTTTAGTCCTTCCATTGAGTTCTACCTGGTCAACGAGGAAATAGTGCTAAAGGCCACGAAGGAGGAAGTGACAGGGACTAAGATTATTCTGCTAAACCAGATAACGGGAAAAATTACGGATGAAAACGGTGATGGTTTACCCGGAGTGAATGTCGTGGTAAAGGGAAGCACGAATGGTACTGTGTCGGATGCCTTCGGAAATTATACATTGGAGGTTCCTGGTCCTGAATCTGTTTTAGTATTCAGTTCCGTTGGCTACGCTACCGAAGAAGCTGTTGTGGGTACTCAGAGTGTTGTTAATGTTTCTCTCACGGTTGATATAAAAACCTTATCCGAAATTGTGGTAGTGGGGTATGGGTCGCAAGAAAAGGGGGTGGTCACCGGTGCGGTTTCTTCAGTGAATATGGACAACGTACGTGGTCTACCCCTTACCAATGCAGGCCAGGCACTACAAGGAAGAATCGCCGGTGTTCAAGTGGTGCAGACAGGTGGTGGAGCACCAGGAGGTGCTATGCAGGTTAACATACGTGGTGTGGGAACGATCAACGGTGAAACACCACTCTATGTGATCGATGGTATACCCGTTCAGGGCGGCAGGGAGAGTGACAAAAGTTACAGTTTCCTAAATAGCTTAAACCCAAATGATATTGAATCCATTGATGTGCTAAAAGATGCATCGTCAGCTGCCATTTATGGCTCGCGTGCATCTGGTGGTGTTGTGTTGATCACAACAAAGCGTGGCAAAGAAGGCCCTGTTAGGGTAAACTTTGATGCCTATTATGGTGTCCAGAATAATACAAAAACTTATGATGTGTTGGATGCCGATGGATACAAACGGTATTTGAAAGAACTTCACAGTCAGCCAGATGGATCAATCCCAGGGGCATTTGCCGGCGATGCTGTACCAAGGAATACAAATACAGACTGGCAAAAAGAATTGTTCAAAGCCAATGCACCCATACAAAACTATAATCTGGGCATTTCAGGGGGCAAAGAGAACGCCCTGTTTAGCATGGGTCTGGAGTACTTCAATCAGGATGGAACCATTATCAATACTGCGTTTGAACGGTATAATATACGGCTCAACTCGGATTTCAAGATTGGCAAAAAAATCAAAATTGGGGAAACAGTTTTGTTAAGCAAAACCATCCGTAACCAAGGGAATGATGGCGGTGGTAGAAGGCTTCAGGAGCATGCCATCAAGCAATCTCCCTTTGTTAATGTTTATGATGATACATTTCTTGGAGGTTTTGGATGGCCGGATGTAAATGAGGGTCAGGATGCGCGCAATCCTATTGCAGACCAAAACCTGGTAGACAATTATGAGAACCGTTATCGTTTCTGGGGCTCTTTATATGGTCAGTATGAAATTGTTAAAGGCCTTACCTATAAACTTCAACTCGGTATGGATTTCTCTTACCAGGATAATTACACTGCCAATCCTGAGTACCAACAAGTGAGACGGCTTACACAATTCTCATCTTTAAACAAGAGTCGTAGCCAGCAGATTTCTCCGCTTATTGAGCAATTCCTGACGTACAATAAGAAGTTTGGTCGTAGCAACTTGACCGTGATGGCTGGTTTTTCTGCACAGAGTTTTACATACAGCAGTATTGGAGCAAGTGGTACGAAGCTGCCTGTAAACGTGTATAATTTATCTGCGGCGACAGATCAAATAACAATATCGGATAGTTTTAATGAGAGCGCATTACGATCGCTGTTTGGTCGTGCAACTTACTCGTTTAATGATAAATATTTACTGACAGCAAACATCCGTCGTGATGAGTCTTCTAAATTATTCAGAGGGAATAACCCAACCGGAATTTTCCCATCTGTATCCGCTGGCTGGCGCGTTAGTGAAGAGTCGTTCATGTCTGGAGTAGACTGGATAAGTAACTTAAAAGTAAGAGCAGGGTATGGCGAGGTAGGAAATCAATCATCACTTGGCAATTATCCAGTGGATGTTAATCTACGCACTGATTTTTTCTACGTGCTAGGTGGTCAAGCTGTACAAGGTATCTCACAGAATAATTTATCTAATCCTGATATTACTTGGGAGACTTCGAAGCAAGTTGACGTGGGTATTGACGCGGAATTTCTGAACAATAAAATTGAGCTTACCTTGGACTATTATCAGAGAACAACGGAAGATTTGATATGGCCACAGCAAGTTGCTCCATCCGTTGGCCTGGCTGCTGCAGATGTAAATGCCGGTGAGATTCGAAACAGGGGTATTGAGGTGGCTATGACATATCGCAAACGAGAAGGCGATTTCCAATTTGATATCAGTGGAAATTTTACAACCATTGATAACAAGGTGATTTCACTTGTGAATGATGATTTAATTATCAAGACAGGTAGTCCAACTGATGACCTGACAAATGCATCCTGGACGCAAGTGGGAAGTTCAATTGGTTCCTTCTATGGTTACGTAAATGATGGTATTTTTAGAAACTGGGATGAAGTGTATGATTGGGCATTCATAAACCAGGCTGTCACGGGAGCAAAGGATCCTAATGGTATTCCCATCCAAGACCCCACCAAGCGAGATGCCACCACTGCTGTAACCAAAACCGCACCCGGCGATGTGAAGTGGGTAGATGTAAATGGCGATGGCATTGTGGATGCCAAAGACCAGGTTGAACTTGGTAATCCCATACCGAAAGTTATCTACGGATTGACCGCCAATGCACGATACAAAGGGTTTGACTTCCAAATTTTCTTCCAAGGATCCCAGGGTAATGATATCTTCAATGCCGCAACCCGGTGGTTAAGCGACAATAGACAGAACTTTAATGTGGGTGCTGTAGCAAACAACTCAACCGCGTACCGCGACCAGTATACAGCCTCTGAGCCCCGCTTGGTGCGCGCAGATCCTAACAAGAACATTCTGCGTAATTCTGATCGGTATATTTCAGATGGATCGTACATGAGGATTAAGAATTTAACATTTGGGTATAACCTACCATCTGCAACACTTAATAGAATCAAGGCGTCCAAACTCCGTGTGTATGCATCTGTTCAGAATCTGGCAACTTTCACAAAGTATGACGGACTTGAACCAGAGGTTGGTTCGTTTTCCTCCGGAACAGGACTAGATGCCGGCATCGATCGTCTGCTGTATCCCCAACCTCGTACATTTATTTTTGGCGTTCAGGTTGGATTTTAACTTGACTACATATTTTAATTAAATGATGAATATGAAAACAACAATAAAAACATTAGCAATTTTCTTTTTGGTACTGCTTGCCTTTAGCTGCGGTGACGATTATCTTAATAAGGTTGACAGAACATCAATAAACTCAGCTTCTTTTTATAACAATGAGGCCGATGCGATTGCGTCTGTGAATGCCACCTATGCGGTATTGCAAAGTATAAATTTGTGGGGCCGACGGTTCGAATTTATGATGGATTTTGCTTCTGATGAAGTAGCAAAGACGGATAATACGCAAGGCGCTCCAATTGAGTTGTTAACTCACACGTTCGGTCCAGGTACAAACAATGAACACATCAACCATCCGTGGAATAGTTTTTATCGATTGATCGCTAAAGCTAACATAACCATAAAAAATGTTGGTGCAATGCCTGCTAAAGCGATCAATGATGATGCGAAGAATAAAGTGCTTGCCCAAGCCAGGTTTCTACGTGCGCTGGGTTATTTTTATATCAATACGCTTTGGAATGGGGGTCCACTAAGAACCGACACCAATAGTGATATGGTAGACGTTCCGAGAGCATCTGCTGCAGAAATATGGACGTTGGTTGAGTCGGATTTAGCCGAAGCAGCAAAATACTTACCTGCGAAATGGGATGCCGACAACCTGGGCAGGGCACCTCTCGGTGCAGCGAAGGCACTGTTAGGAAAAGCGCTGTTGTTTCAGGGGAAGTATGCTGCTGCAGAAACCCAACTCATGGCGGTGATCAACAGCGGTGACTTTTACTTGCTTGGTGGTGCAAATGACCCTCTCGGCAAGGCTACAACCGTTGAAGAGGCAATTATCGCTATGCGCAAAAATCATGACTTCGGTGTAAAAAATCCGGAAGAGGCGATTTTTGAAGTTCAATTTTCCGGCAGTTTTGGAGGTTTCAGCTGGAGTGGAAATGACAACGGACGGAATGAAGGCACCATTAGGCCTCATGAGTACGGTGTTAAAGGATTTTCCTTTTACAACTGCAAAGTATCGCCAAACTTGGTTGCTGAATTTGAAGGTAACGGAGGAACAGATATTGGTGATCGTGACCCAAGGATGGAAGCCTTCTTTTTTACGCAGAACAGCACGGTTGCAGGAAAGCCCTTTTTACCGATTTTTAACGGTCAGGATGGCGGTTACATGTGGAAGAAGTATGAAGATTCCAATATCGTATCTATAAATGGTGGCAATGATTGCAACATTGATGTAATCCGATTAGCTGATGTGTACCTAATGGCAGCAGAAGCAAGAATCCAACAGGATAAAGTAAACGAAGGAGTTGCACTCATTAATGTGGTGAGAAGAAGGGCAGATCCCACCGCCGCAATTTTACCCGATGTCGCAAATGGATTAACCAAGACAGCAGGCATGACTGCATTGATCCACGAGAGACGCGTAGAATTGTGTGGAGAGCAAACGCGTAGATTAGATGCCGTGCGCTGGGGAATTGCCAAAGATGTATTTGCTAGCGTGGGATTTCAGGCTGGTAAGCATGAATACTTCCCAATTCCACAGGGTGAAATTGATGCAAACCAATCCATGACTATCGCCGATCAAAATCCGGGGTATAATTAACTATTGTTTGTAGTTCTCAATTAGTAATAAAGGAAAAGATGGGCCGAACGCTGTTCGACCCATTTTTTATGGGATATTAAAAAATAAAAAGTGGGACAGCGTCATGATTGATCTTCTGTTGATCCACCACCGATTTCCATGTTCAAAAATCTTCTTACGATGATGGCACCCAATTCTGGTTCATTTTTGGGATTATTAGTTTTTCAACTGAAGAATTTACCATAAAGCCTAAAGGGTTTAGTATTCAGTTTGGAAATGGTAATGTGGTATCGGGAATCGCAGGGCGTAAAATCAAATCGGATGATAGTTGATTTAATTTCGGTACCAAAGTAAAATATCGTTCCCGGCATCGTTTTATAATCGTTGGAGCTGGCTTCTGCTACATTAACTGGAGCGGGCTTTTTACCTTCGTAAGGAAACAATTTTAGGTTTTTAGATAGTACCGATAACCATGATAAAATCAATGCATTCTACAATTCAAGAACGTTTAAAGTTCTTGAAAGCCAACCGCGATACGTTAGTTGTGGATGGCGATACACATTTATCTTCTTTTGAAAATATGCCTGAAGAAATGGCGCTGCGTCAGAATGCCTCACCCAATTATTTTCAAGGCAAAGCAATCACTATCGAGAACCTGATTGCAGAGATGGATATGGCCGGAGTACATGTTTCCTTAAGTTGGCAAAACCCTGCCGTCACACATTATACCACAGACCAAGCTTACAATTTCGAATCATTAAAAAAGGCAAACGATTATATCCAGCAAGCTGCAGAGGCTTACCCGACCAGGATCATCCCGGCAGGTTGGACAGACCCTAAAGCTCTCGGTGCAGAAGGCGCCAAGAAGATGGTTGATTATTGTATTCATAATTTGGGTTTTGTGATCGTAAAAATGAATCCTGCTCAGAATGCCTATCGAATGGATTCGGATGAGATAGTAGATGTGCTGGATCACATTGTAGGCCAAGGAGCCATTCCCGCATTTCATTTTGGTGGGGATACTGAATTTACTCCCGCTTCGGCATTGCGTAAAATTGCCATGCGACATCCCGATAGTCCAGTCATAGCTGTACACATGGGTGGTGGCGGTTCGCATTATGTGGATGGAGACAACATCCATTTGGAAGCCAGGGAACTTGGGCTTGAGTGTCCAAATATTTTTTACATCCTGAGCGCCAAGAGGGACTGCCACATAGAAAGTGATCTGATAACCTATCAACTAGCTAGTGACCCCTACTCAAGAAATATTGCCTGTGCAAGTGATGCTCCTAATGGCAGGCAGTCGTGGAACTTTGGTGGCTATGAAAGAATGTTCAAAACACTTATGAACGCCACAGTGCATACGGATGAAAGAGTACGAATGCATCCCGATTTATTTACCAAGAATATTATTCAAAATTATTTAGGACGTAACTTAATAGACTTGGTAGTGAACGGATATGCTAACCTTATTCAAAAACATAAAGCTGCTGCTACGCTTCTTTATGACAAATAAAAATTGATGCGTTATTGTTTAGCTTGGTTGTTTATACATTCAATTGGTGTATGATGTTTGTTGATCTCCGAATGAACCAAGCGAATATATTCATTGAGTATAGATGCTTCGGGATGTGAATCAACAAGTTTTCTTTGTCCCTATCCCAGAACTGCGGATCTATGTTTCTCTTGATAGAACATCATGTCCTGCATTCACCAGCTGGTTTAAAAAAAATGATTCGCGCATAGCACCGCTATCCTGTTGGTTCTGAGCAAGCGTAAAAATGAAGGTTTGTGTTCTCTAAAAATATCTTATCCGGCTTCTGTAGCGTGCACGGAACTGATCATTTTCATTAATCCACTGCCAAGGGAAGTGGAGGTCTCACCAAATGTTTGGGTGATCGCGGAGGCAATCCGTTTATTGGCATCTTGCAATGTGGCCGTCCCCAACAAATCGATGAATACACAGGCTGCTTTTTTCTTAATTTCCAGATGATTGAAATAATGTTTGAGCAATGCGGTTTTGCCCACCCTTCGCCACGCGTGTAGCACCGCGTTTCGTTCATTGTCAAATTGATCTATAAGCCAGGCAAGCTCGCTTTCGCGATCGCAAAAGTAGGCGGGGCTGTGGTAGCCAGATAGTATGAAGGGATTTGCCGCTTTTCTCATTACATTAAGTTCGTTACGTAATGTACTTAATAGTGAACCAACACCAAGCCGAGGGACGATAATGATCCCTGCGGCACAAGGGTCAAAATTGGTGTCAGTTAAATATTACTGT
>JBBRKB010000083.1:0-11825 GCA_038218385.1 Cytophagales bacterium
CCCCAATCTAATCCATAGAAACGTGCTTTGCCAACGAGTATGTATGCATCGTCAACCCACTTGCTGTTGGGGTGTCTCGTAATGGCGATAGAAGCCATCTTGATGGCCTCTTCTAATTCTTTTTCATAGCCTTTTGCCTGTGTGGAATCAAATGTTGGAAACAACCTTAAGATTTTGTTGTAATCGTCTTTGTTACTTTTAAGAATGGTCTGTTCTACCTTGGTGATTTCTTCAAGGGCATAGTAATAGCCATTGTAATGTGCATTTATATTATGAAAGGATTTGCTTGTCCAGGTGTTCTTATCAGAGGAACATGCGAACATAAACATCAGCACAATCGGATAGACGATGCAATGTCTTTTCAGCAAATGAATTTGTATGTAACGCGTTGTTGAGATAATTGATCCGGTTATAAAGCTTTACCAACGTAAAAATCCCACATTCCATATTAATAGTGTGATGGAATATTTACTTTGCGAAAAAAAATAAGCATTTGAAGCCAAGAAAGACATTTTCAAATTGGTTAACAACAAGATACCAGCTAATTATCCGTAATGAGGATAATTTTGCCGAGAAGACCAGCCAGACTTTTACCTATTCGAAAATAGTCCTTTTTTCCGTTATATTTTTCGTGTGTGTGTTGCTCATCAGTCTCTTTATGGTAAAGACAATTCTTGCCAAATGGTTTGATCCTGCCCATGCTCAAATGGAGGCAAACCGACAATTAAATGAGCTTGCCATAAAAGTAGATTCCCTGGCTGGAGAGGTTGACCGAAAAGACAAGTTCATCGCCAACTTTCAGCGGGTATTGAGTGGCGACACAACAAATTTTGTCGACCCGGCTCAAATAATGGCCGCTGAAAATCCGCTACCCCTTAAAGCATCGGAACAAAACCCAGATTTGCGTGACAGTGCTTTCAGAACTGAATATGAAAAGTCGGACCTTTCACTCATTACGTATACAAACGTGAAATATCGCGAAATCCAGGAGATGTTTTTCTTTACCCCCATTACAGGTTTTGTGTCAGATCACTATGATGCGAAAAAAGGCCACTATGGAATTGATATAGTAGCAAAGACAAACGAACCCATTAAGTGCATTGCCGATGGCATGGTGATCATGGCTTCATGGACCCAAGACTCGGGCTATGTGATTGCCATCCAACACAGGGGCAATCTCATCTCACTCTACAAGCACAATTCGCAACTCTTAAAAAAAGTTGGTACTTTTGTTAATGCAGGAGATATCATTGCAATCGTTGGCAATAGCGGGGAGATGACGGATGGACCACACCTGCACTTTGAATTGTGGTACAACGGCAACTCAGTAAATCCAGAAGAATTTGTCACTTTTTAAACCAACCCCATCATGTTCACAACGAAAGAAGAAAAACGAGTAGCAGAAGAAATAAGCAATTCCAGCAACTCCATTGGTAAGGGCACATTTCTGCAAGGGAATATCGAGACCTTCGGTAACATTCGAATTGAAGGTAAAATAACAGGTGATGTAAAGTCGAAATCGAAAGTCGCGCTGGGCAATTCATCGCATGTACAAGGAAACATTCTTGCGCAGAATGCAGACATTGAGGGTGAAGTGAGGGGCCGTATTGAAGTGTCGGAATTATTAGTGTTGAAATCAACAGCCGTTATTAACGGTGATATACTTACGGGTAAAATGGTAGTAGAACCCGGTGCCGTATTTAATGGCACGTGCAAGATGGGAGCCGTGATAAAGGAAATCAAGCTTACGGAATCTGGCTCATCTTCTCACACGCTTCCACGACCAGGTGAAGCCAAAGCAAATTAGTTTTCATAAATGGATGAAGGCTTAAAAAAGGAAACCAACAATTATTTAAAGTACAGCGGCCTTGGCCTGCAAATGCTTGTTACCATTGGCGTTGCGGGATGGCTGGGCTACAACCTAGATCAATACCTTAGCTTAACATTTCCAGCTTTTATGCTCGGCCTAGGGTTGATGGGTTTTGTTGGCACAATGGTTCTACTCTACAGAACAATCAAAAAGGACTAACACTTTGCTGAAATTTATTCTGGTAACCTTAGCGGTTTCTGTATCGATACTTGGCATCGTTTATTTTGCGGCATACGTGGAGTGGATTGCCGGACGCCCCTCCTATTTAGAAGAAATAGTAATATTTATGCTGGTATCTACCATCGTAATCTATCGCTACCTCAACAAGTTTATCAACACCGATTATTTTGTTCCCCTATTTCTGGCTTCCATCAGTATCAAATTGATTGCTTCATTGGCTATTATGACACTCATGGTTATCAAAGATCGATCGGGCGCGGCCCCCAACATTGCCCTGTTTTTAATGTCTTATGGCATCTTTACGGGGGTTGAAATTGCCTTTTTATATCCACGGGTTTCGCGTCACAAGAAGGGCTGAGACTACCTCTCAAAATTTTTTTAAAAGATTTTTTTCTGGTCGATTAATTCATACTTTTGCGGTCGGATTTCAAGAACCTATTTATAAGCCAAAATGAGCGTTTTTACAAGCAAAATCAAGTTTTCTCTAGCCGCAGCCACTTCATTATTGTGTGGGCTTTTGACCACTTCGTTTGCGCAGCATACCAAATTGGAAGATAAGATGGAGCAGAAAGCCGAGCTCATTGAGCAGGAGGCTGAAGCGCTGAATGTGAGTGAAATTATTCTCCATCATGTAATGGACAGCCATGTGTGGCACCTTTGGGATGGTCATTATGGGACGATCTTTTTACCTGTTATTGTTTATTCCTCAGAAAAAGGTTTGGATGTTTTCTCCTCTCGGAATTTTTTTGATGAACATCACAACCCCAAAGCATACAACGGGTATGAACTAGAACACAACCACATCACATTAGCAGACTCAGGAAAGGCCGTGTTTGACATGTCTATTACAAAGAATGTTGCCATGCTGTTGATCAATGCTATTCTATTGGTGTTGATATTCCGCGCTGTAGCAAATGGATACGAAAAAAATAAGGGCAAAGCTCCCAAAGGTATTCAATCATTCTTAGAACCCGTGATCCTTTTTGTGCGTGATGAAATTGTAAGACCCAACATCACCCATCAGCCAGAGAAGTATATGCCGTACATCCTTACGCTTTTCTTCTTTATATTATTTGGAAATATTTTGGGGCTTCTCCCGGGTGCAGCCAATTTGACGGGCAATATAGCGGTTACGTTGACATTGGCAGTCATCACATTTATCATCACAAATGTAAAAGGCAACAAAGAATATTGGAAGCACATCTTCTGGACACCTGGTGTGCCCTTCGTTTTGCGTTTTGTTCTCCTTCCGGTAGAACTTATTGGTATTTTCACTAAACCCTTTGCCCTCACCGTTCGGCTTTTTGTGGCCATCACCGCAGGGCACATTGTCTTGCTCAGTCTGATCTGTATGGCGTTTATTTTCCAGAGCGTGTCAGTTGGTTTTGTTTCGAGTTTAATAGTGTTGTTTATAAGCCTCATTGAGATTTTGGTTGCCGGTATTCAAGCCTATGTGTTTGCGCTTTTCACAGCGTTGTACATTGGTATGTCTACCGCAAAACATGAGCATCACTAAAAGATATCCCCGAAAGGGGAATTGTTCACTTTAACTATTTATATTATGTTATTCGCACTTTTATTAGACATCAGCTATGCCATCATGGGAGCTGGTATTGGTGCTGGTCTGGCTGCAATTGGCGCTGGAATTGGTATCGGTAAAATTGGTGGATCTGCCATGGAAGGTATGGCACGTCAACCTGAAGCATCAGGTAAAATTCAAGGTGCTATGTTGATCATCGCGGCTCTTATTGAGGTTGCTGCTCTGTTCGCACTGGTAATTTGCTTGTTGATTTCATTCAAAAGCTAAAATGCTTTAAAGAACTTGCGCTGCGATTGGCAGGCAAGTTCTTTTAATTTTTGATTAACCATTTTATATAGAATTATATGGATTTGCTAACCCCCGGTACGGGTCTCATACTTTGGCAACTAATCATCTTCGTGGCGCTTATATTCTTGCTCGCGAAGGTTGCTTGGAAACCTATCCTTGGTTCCCTTAACGAAAGGGAAATGTCAATTCAACAAGCGCTTGACACGGCTGATAAAGCACGTGAAGAAATGCTTCGGTTGAAATCTGACAACGAAGTATTGTTGAAAGAGGCACGTGAGGAGCGTGATAAAATGTTGCGCGAAGCACGCGAAGCGGGTAACCGCTTACGTGACGAAGCACAAACAGAAGCGAAGAAGGTTGCTGATAAAATAATTGAAGATGCCCGCGCAGCGATCAACATCGAAAAGGCAGCAGCCTTGAAAGATGTAAAAATCCAAGTGGCCATGTTTGCCCTTGAGGTTTCTGAAAAACTTTTGAAGAAGAACCTTTCTGATGATAAATCACAAAAGGCTTTGGTAGAAGGATACATAAACGATTTAAAACTTAACTAATACATGTCTAACGCGCGCGTTGCATCACGTTATGTAAAATCATTGCTGAGCCTTGCTGTTGAGAAAGGTGTTGTGGAAGAAGTGCATAACGACATGCAAATGTTTAATGGGATATGTGCAACCAACAGGGACTTCACATTAATGTTGAGGAACCCCATCATTCGCCACGATAAAAAACGCGACATCCTGGAGAAGATATTCAAAGGAAAAGTAAATCCTTTAACCATGTCCATCCTGGATATCCTTACCCGGAAAAACAGGGAACCTATTCTTCCGGAAATAGCAAAGGAATTTCATAACGCCTATAATGCTTACAAAAGCATAGAGAAGGCTACTATCACCACAGCCATTCCGTTGGACGCTGAGCTTCGTGCTGAAATCATTTCCATAGTGAAAAAAATAAGCGATCGGTCTTCAGTGGAGTTGGTAGAGAAAGTGGATAGTGAAATGATCGGTGGCTTTGTGCTGAATGTCAACAATAAGCAGGTAGACGCTTCTATCAAAAGCAAACTGAAGGAGTTGAAACTTCAGTTTCAACACAATCCCTACATAAAGGATTTTTAACAATAAGATAACTATACAAAATTAACGATACGCTACTATGGCAGAGATCAGACCCGAAGAAGTATCAGCAATATTACGGGAACAACTTTCAGAATCACGCACCACCGCAGAACTAGAAGAAGTAGGAACAGTGCTTAGTGTTGGGGATGGTGTTGCCCGCATTTACGGACTTACCAACGCACAAGCAGGTGAGTTGTTGGAGTTTGAAAATGGTCTTAGAGGATTAGTTCTTAACCTTGAAGAAGATAACGTAGGTGCCGTTCTTTTAGGAGAATCAAAAGGTATTCACGAAGGTGATACCGTAAAGCGAACAGGCAAAATCGCGGCTGTGAAAGTAGGTGATGGTGTGCTTGGCCGCGTTGTCAATACGCTTGCAGAACCGATCGATGGCAAAGGGCCTTTGTCTGGTGAGCTGTATGAAATGCCCCTTGAAAGAAAAGCTCCAGGGGTAATTTTCCGTCAGCCTGTAAATGAGCCATTGCAAACGGGTATCATAGCGATTGACTCCATGATTCCGATTGGGCGTGGGCAACGTGAGTTGATCATTGGTGACCGCCAGACAGGTAAGACTGCCGTGGCACTTGATACCATCATCAACCAAAAAGAATTTTACGAAAAGGGAACACCCGTTTATTGTATCTATGTGGCTATTGGCCAGAAGGCCTCTACGGTAGCTGCCGTGGCGGCTGCACTTGAGAAATCAGGCGCCATGCCGTACACTGTTATTGTGTCCGCATCAGCAGCAGACCCTGCGCCCTTGCAGTTCTTTGCTCCCTTTACGGGTGCTGCGATCGGGGAATTTTTCCGCGACACCGGTCGTCCGGCATTGGTAATATTTGATGACCTTTCCAAACAAGCTGTGGCGTACCGTGAAGTGTCGCTTCTCTTAAGAAGACCTCCCGGACGCGAAGCATATCCTGGCGATGTATTCTATCTTCACTCTCGCTTATTGGAAAGAGCGGCCAAAGTAATTAACAACGATGCTATTGCCCAAAGCATGAATGACCTTCCGCCAAGCATCAAGCATTTGGTAAAAGGGGGTGGATCATTAACGGCATTGCCAATCATTGAGACACAAGCAGGTGACGTGTCGGCTTACATTCCGACAAACGTAATCTCTATCACAGACGGTCAAATATTTTTGGAAACAAACCTCTTCAACTCAGGCATACGTCCTGCGATCAACGTAGGTATTTCGGTATCACGTGTGGGAGGTTCTGCGCAGATCAAGTCTATGAAGAAAGTGGCTGGTACATTGAAACTTGACCAGGCACAGTTTCGCGAATTGGAAGCTTTTGCCAAATTCGGTTCCGACCTTGATGCCGCTACTAAATTGACCATCGAGCGTGGAAGAAGAAATACCGAAATCTTAAAGCAAGATCAATTTTCTCCGGTTCCTGTTGAAGAGCAAGTGGCCATCATTACGGCATCTACACGTGGATTCATGGATAAAGTGCCTGTGACAAAAGTGCGTGAGTTTCAAAAAGAATTTTTGAATCTTCTTCGTGCAACGAATCAATCGATATTGGATAATTTCCGTGCCGGTAAGTTTGAAGATGCAGATGTAGAGACACTGAAAAAAGTAGCTACAGACCTTGCGAAAAAATATGCCGCTTAATTGTTAACAAATAACAATGCCTAGTTTAAAAGAAGTAAAGAACCGGATCACCTCTGTAATCTCAACGCAGCAGATTACCAAAGCTATGAAGATGGTGGCCGCAGCTAAGTTGCGTAGGTCGCAAGATCGCATTACACAGATGCGCCCTTTTGCACACAAGCTGTCGAACATACTTCAGAATTTATCTGCAGCGCAAGATGGAGGTGATGGGGACAATTGGTACAGCCGCGTAAGCGAAGAGAAAAAAGTTCTTATTGTAGCCATCAGTTCAGACAGAGGTCTATGTGGATCTTTCAATAGCAACATATTCAAAGGCGTGTTGAAATTGATTGCTGAAAAGTATTTCAATCAATATGGAAACGGTGATGTGACCATTATGCCCATTGGCCGTAAAGCTGCCGAGTTTTTTACAAAGCGTAAGTTTCCTGTTGTCAATAGCTATGCAACCCTTTTTCAAAATCTGACATTTGAATCTGTGTCTACGGCAGCAGAATTTCTTATGGAGGAATTTAAATCGGGCAGGTACGACAAAATAGAAATTGTGTACAACGAATTCAAAAATGTAGCTACCCAAATTTTGCGTGTAGAACAATTTCTTCCGGTGCTTCCATTGGAGGCTGGAGCCACATCGAATCAAACAGATTACATTTATCAGCCCAATCAGGAAGAGATTATAGAAGGCTTAATACCTCAGTCTTTAAAGATACAGTTGTTCAAAGGTTTGCTTGATTCAAATGCATCGGAAAACGGTGCCCGTATGACAGCAATGGATAAGGCAACTGAAAATGCGGGCGACCTCTTGAAGGAGTTGCGCCTGACTTACAACCGAACACGCCAAGCAGCAATTACCAAGGAAATCCTGGAAATTGTTGGTGGAGCGGAAGCGTTGAAATCGGCTTAATGCGATCAAACAATAAGCAGGCCCATCCCGTAATAGGATGGGCTTTCTCTTTTATACAACATGTTAGCAAAGCTGTACCGATCCCTTAATATATTAAGCCTCGATGTTGTGGCGGGTGCGGTTATCTGTGGGCTTTTTTTTTCTAAACTACTTGTTGTTAATTTCTCATTGCCTGAGTTGATAGTGCTTGGTTTTTCTGTTTGGATAATCTACTCAGCCGATCATTTACTGGATGTCAGCCGGTTTAAATGGCCAGCGTCCACGATGCGCCACCGCTTCTATCAAAAACATTTTAAGGTGTTGATGGTGACAAATTTAGTTTGCATTGGAATTGTACTCCTATTGCTTACGCGGGTAAGCACAGATACAATCATGCTGGGTATGTTTTTGATTCCGGTAGTCACAGTGTATTTGTTTTTTCAAAAATATTTCGGATTCGCGAAAGAATTTTTTGGTGCTGTTCTTTATTCTGCTGGCGTACTCTTGCCGGCTCTTTCGATAAAATTACACCTTGATGTAGGCCAGTCGCTAGTCGTAATCCAATTTGTAATGGTGGCCTGGATTAACCTGCTGGTGTTTTCAGTTTTTGATAAGCAAACCGATGAGCAGGATCAACATGTATCCTTTGTGACAAAGTGGGGCGAGAAGAATGCCATTCGGTTAACCATAATTTTATTTGCCATTAGCGGTGCATTGACTGTGTTTCAATTCAGTCAACCTTATGCAAAAGAATCATTACTCATATTCACAATGGAATTGGTGCTCACGTCCATGATTGTATTTCGATCTTACTTTGCCCAATCCGATCGGTTTAGGTTTTTAGGAGATGCTGTATTTTTATTTCCACTTGCTATCTGGTGGTTATGAAAGCCAAGGGAACAAATGATTTTAATAGTGTTGCATTATATTATGACAGGCTTGCAAGAGTTGTGTTTGGAAAAAACATTGTTCGCGCACAAACTGAATTTCTTCACCACATTCAATCCCATTCCAACATTCTAATTTTAGGTGGAGGTTCAGGTTGGATTCTTGAAGAGATAAGCAAGCGAACAACCCACTGCCAGATATGGTATATAGACGCATCGGGAAAAATGATTTCTATGACGCGGAAAAGAAATACAGCCAGCAACAAAATTATTTTTATTTACGGAACAGAAAAAGATATTCCGGATGGGATGATCTTCGATGTAGTTATCACAAATTTTTATTTTGATATGTTTGAAGAGGTAGGAGTTGAAAAACAAATTCAACTCATTTCACACTTTACCTCTGCTACTTCGTGTTGGTTCGTGGCTGATTTCATAAACACAAAATGGTGGCATACTATCCTGTTGAAAATAATGTATGCCTTCTTTAAAATGACCGCCAACATCGGCACATCATCCCTTCCGGATTGGGAATTAGCTTTTCATAATAATGGATGTTCTACCCTTGATAGCAAGGTATTTTACGCCGGCTTCATCAAATCGTGCATGATGACGAATACCTCCCCTTTACAAATTAAAGTTTAACAAAATCCGGAAATTCCATACAGGCATTTTGGTAGACTAAAACCCCTTCCCTTGTGGAATTTATGGAATGGGCATAATCAGTATATCCTAAAATCGACATAATCGGAGAATACCGCACATGCTTTTGTTTAATAGTTTGTATACTTTAAATTGCAAGAATGAAGTGGGTGAAAGAAGAAGTTTAAAAACCTTTTTGATCCCCTTTGAGCCACAACCCAAGACTTATAATTCAACCATGTTGGATTTAGCCAAGCGTCTGCCTGCTATAATCTATGAGTTCACTATTCATCCGAATGGCGATTCAGGTTTTACCTATATAAGCGAATCGTGTGAATCTATTCTGGGAATTTCATCCGCCAGTATTCTTAGTGATGCAACCCTTATGGATAAGCTCATTCATGAGGACGATCTATTAAGTATGCAAAGCTCTTCACTGGAAAGCCAGGGAAAGGGAATTGACTGGAGTTGGGAAGGTCGCATGATCATCAATGACCGGCAACGATGGATGGAATTTCATAGCAATCATGAGCAGCTAGAAGATGGCACCATTATCCGAAGAGGAATAATACAAGATATTACCAAGCGGAGAATTTCAGCGCGCGAAAATGAAGTGCGCTATCAATCACTCATTAAAAAACTTCCCATTGGTATTCTTATTTTTATTGATAACAAGGTTGTATTCTGCAACGACATGGCAGGCTCAATTTTGGGTGCGATGAAGTATCAGGAGCTTATTGGGCTTGAGGCCTCCAGGTTTGTGCAAGCGGACCATCACGAATTTTATTTGGAGCGGTTGGCTCAGGCGCAGCAAGGTAATCCCGTTCCACTTTGTGAACAAGTCTATGTGCGCTTGAATGGAAGTGAAGTGGAAGTAGAAGAGATGGCGTTCTCCTTCTTATTCAAAAATCAAAAAGCAGCACAAATAATTTTTCGTGACATTACCGAGAAGAAATCAGCGGAAGCCTCCATACGTAAAAATGAAACGCTTTTTACCCGACTCTTCAATAGTATACCCATGGCCACGGTTATGCTTGATAGTGGGGGAAAAGTGGTGCAGATAAATGCTGGTTTTAGGGAAATGTTTGGCTATGAACTGGACGAATTAATATGCAAGAACCTCAACGATCATATTGTACCCGAAGAGTTGCGCAATGAAGGAATAGATTTAAATAATTTGATTCATGCCAGCAGGGTTATCAGCGTAGAAACCATCCGGAAACATAAGTTGGGCAAGATTGTAAATGTTATTTTGTATGGGGTGCCCATCATGCACGACCATGAAACCATTGGAATTTATGGCGTGTACGTTGACATTACTGACAGACGGAAAATAGAAGATGAACTCAAGATAAGAAATGCTGAGCTTGATAATTTTGTCTACAAAGTTTCACACGATCTTCGAGCACCCTTGTCATCTATTCTGGGTCTTGTGAACCTGGCTAAGGTTCCTGGCAACACAGATGATTTAATGGACTACATCGACATCATAGGCAACAAGGTAGAGCACCTCGATGGATTTATAAGCGATGTGCTAAGCCATTCCAAAAATCTTAAAATGGAATTGTCTGTTAATAAAATCAATCTGCAAGAAATTATTGAAAGTACATTTACAGACCTCAGCTATTTGCAAGGGGCCAATGATATGATCAAGCATATAAAGATTGAAGGTGTTGATTTTTATAGCGACCCATGGAGGGTATCTGAAATATTCAGAAACTTGATTTCAAATGTTGTTAAGTATCGTCAAATGGATGGAAGCCGTACTCCGGAAATTTCCATTAAAATTCATGTAGATAATTTGCGTGCCGATATAAGTTTTGCAGATAATGGAATTGGTATAACCGATGAAAACCTGAACCGGATTTTTGAAATGTTTTTCAGGGCAACCGAGCAATCTGACGGCTCCGGTATTGGCTTATACATAGTAAAAAATGCTGTAGACAAACTTGGTGGACAAATAAATGTTTCGAGCAAATCAGGACTCGGAACACGGTTCAGTATTATTCTACCTAACAGAATAAGCAGTAGTTCTATTTCAAAATCACATCCTACCCTCGCTGAAGCACGCTAATGAAAATTATAGAAGTGACGACAAAGGAACATGCCCGCGATTTTTTGGATGTGCCAGTAAAACTTTACAAAAACGAGCCTACCTGGATACGTCCGCTCGATAAAGATATGGAGTCAGTCTTTGACCCGGAGCGAAACAAAGCCTTCCGTCATGGGGAATGTATTCGATGGATACTGAAAGATAACAAGGGAGAATTGATCGGGCGGGTGGCTGCATTCGTCAATCAAAAAACGGTGAAGAAGGGAAACGACCAGCCAACAGGAGGCATGGGTTTCTTTGAATGTATCAATGATCAGGATGCTGCTTTTACATTATTTGATCTATGCAAACATTGGTTGCAGGCAAAAGATATAGAGGCCATGGATGGTCCTATAAATTTTGGAAGCCGCGATCGTTGGTGGGGCTTGTTGATCGAAGGATATGACCGGGAACCTAACTATCAATGCAATTACAATTTTCCATATTATGTCAATTTTTTTGAAGCGTATGGATTTAAAGTTTATTTTTATCAGTTGACCTTTGGGCGATCGGTTGCCGGGCCATTGTCTGAAAGGTTGGCCTATAAAGCTGACCTTATATCCAAAGACCCCAACTACGAGTTTCGCCATCTGGCCAAATCTGAGCTCCATAGATTACCCGAGCTTTTGCTTAGCGTTTACAATCGTGCATGGGGAAATCGGTCGGAGAATCCTGAGCTTACATTGCCACAAACGAAGCTGTTGGTTAAGCAG
>JBBRKB010000084.1:0-11740 GCA_038218385.1 Cytophagales bacterium
AACACTTGCTCAGTGCAACATTTGATGGCTACTTTTTTACCGGATCGTACAAGACCGGTAAGCACATTTATGAGAAGGTTTCAAAAAAGATGGTTCCGTGTCAATTGGAACTTGGCGGCAAGGATCCTCTATATGTAACCGATGACGTTGTTGATATTAAATCAGTGGTGGCGGGTACAGCCGATGGTGCGTTCTACAACAATGGTCAAAGTTGCTGCGCCGTTGAACGCATTTATGTGCACGAGAAAATTTATGAGCAATACATTGAAGAATTTAGAAAAGAAGTAAAATCTTTTAAACTTGACCAGCCAACAGCCGATGGCGTTTACATAGGACCGCTTTCGCGAAAAGACCAGTTGGAAATTTTGCAAGCGCAAGTTGAAGATGCTAGGCAGAAGGGTGCGACCGTGGCCGTTGGGGGAAAATCAATTGACGGCACAGGTTATTATTTTGAACCTACCGTTCTACTGAATGTAACACATGAAATGAACGTGATGCATGATGAATCTTTCGGCCCTATCATCGGCATTATGAAAGTGAAGGATGATGATGAGGCTGTTCGTCTCATGCAAGACTCGGAGTATGGACTTACGGCTTCGGTATATAGCAGCAAGCAAGAACGTGCTGAAACTATTTTAAAACAACTCGATGCGGGGACAGGGTATTGGAACTGTTGTGACCGAGTGAGCGCTGCATTACCTTGGAGTGGAAGAAATCATTCAGGTTTTGGAAGTACACTCTCCCATGCAGGTCTCCGCGCCTTTACAAAACCGAAGTCCTATCATTTGAGAAAATAGAAATTTGTGCAAGCTGATTCATAAAAAAAGACCTGGAAGTCCAAGTCTCTTTTAATTCGTATAAAGAAAATGTTAATCGCGGCGTCCCAGAAAGATCGTCACGTAATACATCAGCATCGCCAATGCGCCCAATGCCGCTACAACATAGGTAAGTGCTGCCCACTTTAAAGCATCTTTTGCCATGTCATGTTCTTGACGGGTTACAATGCCTCTGGTTTCAATCCACGCCAATGCACGTTTGCTTGCATCAAATTCGACAGGCAATGTTATCAATGCGAACAAAGCAAACACACCATAACAGGCAATGATCACAAGCAGCGCCGTATCCAAAGAGAATAAACCTTTTGCGAAAAAGGCACCAAACATCATCCCCATAAAAATAAAGTTCATGACCTTGGCACTAATATTTTGAATCGGCACCATGGCTGATCGAAGTTTGAGCATGCTATAAGCTGTTGCATGTTGCACGGCATGTCCACATTCGTGTGATGCAACCGCAGCCGAGGCAGCATTTCTTCCGTGAAAAACACCTTCGCTAAGGTTAACGATTTTTGTTGCTGGATTGTAATGGTCTGTTAATTCGCCTTCAACACTTGTTACCTGAACATCATGGATTCCATTGTCCGTGAGCATAAGCCGCGCGATTTCAGCACCGGTCAAGTCTTTGGTTAAATGCGCTTGTGAATATTCCTTGAATTTACTCTTCAGCCTTCCACTGACAATCATGCCGATCAGCATGAAGACTACCGTTATTACTATTCCACCTATCATCATAATTTCTGAGTTTTGAGATTAACGAGATTCCAAGCATCAAGCTTTACGCCATATTTATTTCACTGTCAAAACGACATATCTTACGTCGGAGTTCTGTTATCACCAAAAATAAAATAAAACAGGCGCATTTAAGCGCCCGTCTTGTAATTAAATCAAAACCAATTTTGAAGCCTTAGCCTACTACTTTTATTTTGTAAGTCCTTTTGATGGTAATGATGGTGACTTCATTATCACATGCTCCATCTCCATAGTCGATAATCCTGGTCCTATCACCAAAACCGAATAATTTTGTGACGCGTATTCTGCCTGATACGCGCGCAAGGTTTCCTTCGGCAACACAAGACCAATCAACAATAACAGGTTCTACTATTTCGTGAGTGAAGCTTCGTCCTTTTGTAGAAACTCCTGACAACGAGCCTGTGATCTTGAAAACATTGTTTTGAGGATCATCATCGCCAGCACCGGCAATCCATTCGCGTGTGCGACTTCCGTTGAAGGTGATGCTTTCACTGTTGCGAAATGTTATTTTAAGATCGGTGATACGTTTGGTGCATACGAAGTTTCCATTGGCATTGATGGAGACATCGCGCAGTTCGATCATCCCTGTGATGCCCTTATTATTGACATAAAAATTTTCAAACGTAATAATTCTGTTGGCCATGTTATCACCAATTTCTGAACTGTACGCGATAATGATTTTTCCCCTTCGGGTTCTTCCTCTTGGCCCTTTACAGCCATCACCGAAATCAATGGTGATAGTTTTATTTTCTTCATCGCGGGTAACGATAGCGCAGAGTAGATGTATTTTTTTGCCTCCACTCATTCCATCCATTACATCCGCTTCGGCAAGATTGGTAATTTCATCAATGTCATCGGACTCAATGTCGGTGGTTGAAATGGTTTCAAGAACGGCTTCTTCCTCTTGATCATTGGCGATTGTAGGTTTTTCTTCCTGCTGACAGGACTGGAAGCATGATGTCATTAGGATCAGCATGAAAATGCTTCCTTTAATAAATAAAGTTTTCATTGTAATGTGGTTTAGTTAATAGAATTTTATTCACATCAACATCAAGCTGGCCAGATTGAGATTGCTAAAGGTTAAAGACTAAATTTTAGTTAGTCAATTAAAAACAACCCTTTGATGAAGGAAGGGCACTAAGGTTTAATGGTCTCTTTCTTTTTTTTTATAAGGAAGGAAGTAACGAGCAGTGACAGGCCACCGCCTAAGATCATAATGAGTGTCTGCCATCCGTGAAAAATAAACGTAAACGCAACAGCATCATTAAGCGGAATATTGTAAAGAAACACGAGCCCTTGAGGAACAAGTACATGGTATGATCCGGTGCCACCGGGTAAAGGTACTGCCATGGCGATAGAGCCAATTGCAAACAAACTTATCACCGCATTAAACCCAAGAGGTGCTGTAGCATCGAATGCCCTAATCACAGTGTAGCTCATGAGAAAATACAGAAACCAAATCAAGAACGAGTAAAAGGCGAAACGGCCTTTATGGTTTAATTTAAGAATAGAGGTAAGACCGGTTTTGATTCCCTCCCAGGTTTTCGTCACAAAGGCCTTCAGTTTTTTTGACCGTCTTACAATCACAATAACCAACAATAAAAACAAAATGCCCCCGATGAAAAGAGCGGCAAGGATTTCTAATTTTCCATTTGCGGAAATGGAATCAAAAGGCAACGTTTCAATAAAACCAATAAGTTTCCCGTATTCAAGGGCAAAGGCTAGCACCAGTAACATACCAAGACAAATCATATCCACAAAGCGTTCTACCACCACGGTTCCAAAGGAGACATCAACAGGTACCTTATCCAGCTTGTATAAATTGTAGCAACGTGAAACTTCGCCACCGCGCGGAATGGCAAGGTTTACTAAATAACCGACCATTAACGAAAGGAAACTATGCGATAATTTTGCGTGATGTCCTGTAGGTGCGATCAGCATTTTCCATCGTAGCGCCCTGATGAGGTGACTAAGAACGGCAAGTCCCGCCATGGCAAGTAACCATACTTTATCAGCCAGCCGCCAGGTTTTCAGAATATACTCCCATTTGTTTTCATCTTCGCCTACATGCAATCCGCGTAGCGAAAACCAAATGAGAAATGTTGTTAATAAAATAATGAGTGTGTACTGAATAAAAACCTTAAGGCGTGGGGACATGTTTTAAGTGTTCAGGAAACCGACACGCGTCAGGTTAATTTATTGTCGGGGTTAGGAAAGATAATGGTGGGCGTAAATTTTTTCGCTTCTTCAAATTCCATCGAAGCGTATGAGACCACGATAACTACATCACCTACCTGAGCCTTGCGCGCAGCGGGTCCATTGAGACATACAGTTCCGCTGCCACGTTCACCTTTTATCACATAGGTTTCAAGGCGCTCGCCGTTGTTGACATTAAGCACTTGCACCTTTTCACCAGCAATAATATTGGCTGCATCCATGAGGTCTTCATCAAGGGAGATGCTCCCAACATAATGCAACTCAGCTTGCGTAATGATGACGCGGTGTATTTTTGATTTTAAAACTTCTATTCGCATTTCTATTAAATCAGGTCAAATCTATAAACATGTTATCAATCAACCGAATGTCGCCCACATAACCTGCTATGCATAGGATGGGTCGATCTGCCATTTCAACGATTGCTATAGATTTTAAGTTTATACTATCTACCAGCTCAAAGTACTCTAATCTTACATCGGAATGGGTTTCAAACCTTTTCGCTACCTCTTCTTTTATTTTGAAGAAAGACTCTCCCTTTTTTAACGCGTCAATGGTAAAGGTAAGGGCTTGATAAAATACGATCGATTTTTCACGTTGCCCACCCACGAGCCGTGCATTGCGTGACGACATTGCCAAGCCATCTGCTTCGCGGGTTGTCGGCACAGTTTTAAGCGTTACCGGAAAATTAAGATCATTTACCAATTGCCTGATAATGGTGAATTGCTGCCAATCTTTTTGCCCGAAATACGCCCGGGTTGGTTCAACAATGTGAAAAAATTTGGACACCACCAGGGCAACACCACTAAAATGTCCGGGCCGATATTGGCCTTCCATCACGGCTTCCAGCTCACCAAAATTAAAGGATAGGGGGCTGGGGACAGGATATATCTCATTTTCATTTGGACAAAAAAGCACATCGCATCCAACTTTTATCACCTTCTCTACATCCAATTCCAGTGTACGCGGATAGTTTGATAAATCGGTGGGATTGTTGAATTGGGTGGGGTTCACGAAAATAGAACAGACAGTAACATCATTTTCGCTTATGGAAGATTTCAAAAGGGAGGCATGGCCTTCGTGTAAAGCGCCCATTGTAGGAACCAAGCCAATCGATTTACCCGATTTCTTTTTGTCCTTCAAAAAGGCTCTTAATGGGCTTATTTCATTGAAAATCTCCATTTTAGGCCATTGTCAAAGGGGGGCAAATATAGAGGTTAAACCGAAAGATAGTTGAAGAAGGGGGTAAAATTTTGTACTTTTGTGGCTCTTAATTCCGTTCTACACAAAAAACTAGCAATATGTCAAAACTCCGAATTCTTTATGTAGCCAGTGAGATCAATCCTTTTCTCCAGACATCTGAGGTGGCAGAGTTTGTTCGCAAACTGCCTCAGGCCATGCAGGAAAAAGGAATGGAGATCAGAATACTGGTCCCTCGGTTTGGGATTATCAATGAGCGCAAGAATAGGTTGCATGAAGTAGTTAGACTTTCAGGAATAAACATTGCAGTGGGTGATGAAGAAAAGCCTTTGATCATTAAGGTGGCTTCTATTCCAAACGCGAAGTTGCAGGTTTACTTTATCGACAATGAAGATTATTTCCATCGCAAATCTGTTTTTCATGATAAGGAAAATCGCTTTTATGAAGACAATGATGAGCGCGCAATCTTTTTCTGTAAAGGTGTAATCGAAACGGTACGTAAACTGGGATGGGCACCTGACATTGTACATTGCAACGATTGGATCACCAGTTTTATTCCCATGTACTTGAAGACTACATATAAAAACGATCCTTTATTTAAGAATACAAAAACAGTATTCACCATTTATAACAATGCTTTCAACCACACGTTTAAAAGCGACTTGTTTGATAAAGTAAAGATGATCGACATAGAAGATAATATGTTGGGCAATCTGAAGTCTGCCGATTACGAAGGCTTCATCAAGTTGGGAGTTGAATTTTCTGATGCTGTTATTTCGGCAGAAGAGAATAAAAAGCTGGAAGACCTATTTAAAACAATAAAAGAAAAGAAAGTTGAGACCATCGACAAAGACGAAAATTACACCGAATCATACTATAACTTATATAATGAACTTGTGGGATAAACGAATTGGACAGCTGTTGATGGTGGCTGTCCTATTTTTTGGGTCGTGTGTTGAGGAATCCACATTGCAAGGGTTCAAAGCCAAATCAAGATTTACTATTTTTTACAAAGAGCTTCCTATTGAAAGCAGCATCTTTTTAATTGATGATCTAAACACTACCAACTACGGAAGTGGCGATCGGTTTTTGGTGGGTGAGTATACGGATGATGCTTTAGGGACGGTAACAGCAAAGGCTTTTAGTCAATACTATCGTGTAGGAGTTCTTCCGGATTCTATTGGTTCATCGACCTATGAATCTGCTACGTTACGCCTTACCCTTGATTATTATAATTATGGGGTGGGCGAAACAACTGACCAAAGTATTTCCGTGTATGATCTGGCAGATACGCTGACGACAACCACGACAAAAGCTCTGCCCTTTTATTTGCGCGATGATGAGATACCTCTTGGGCCGAAAATTGGATCTACAGTGTTTTCCGTTGACCCCAAACTATTTAATAAGTATAGAGACTCTACGGCAAGGCCGGTTCGGTTTATTGTGGTTCCGCTCGATGATGAGACATTTGGGAAACCTCTTTTTGAAAGTGCGAAGAAGGTTGAAGACAAAACGGATTCAACATTCGTTAAGTATTTTGATTTCGTTAAAAAATTTAAAGGCATTGCCATAACGCGCGGCGCTGGAGACTCTGATAAAATTATTGGGTTTAACCCGGCAGCACCTACAACACGATTGGTCATTTATTTTGTGAAAACCAATAGCAAACGCGATAGTCTAGTGCTTAGTCTGTCGGGGGGTATAGCAAGTTTCAATCAGATTGTTTCGAATAAAACGGACGAACTGTTGCCTACATACTCAGACCATTCAAATACTGATATGCGCTATGTTCAAAACGGCGTAGGCATTGTCACCAAGTTAGACTTTAAGGATTTCTTATCGTTTTCTGATACCATCCCAAACCTATCCATCAACTCTGCTGAAATAGTTATTGATGATGTTCCTGTGCAGTCTGATTTTCAACGGACGCAAACCGGATTGGGACTTCGGGTCTTGTACGACAACAACAGGTTTAGAGGTGACACCACAACAGCAAACCGAACGGAAATTCAAAATTATAAAGGAACCGTTAGTTTAAATGGGGCTAGTGCAGTTCCCAACGGATACGTTAATGCTGAACGTAGCGATCAGCCATTGACCTTGCCATTGGTGACAACAGACACAGGAAAAAAATACAATGGCTTCACTACTTTGTTTCTTCAGGAAGTATTTAATAATTATAAAAAGGGAGGCACCGTGTTTTCTAATCTGGCTCTCTATTCAAACGTGCCCTCTGCTGGAAAAACAGTGGAGCGTGTCAGCTTTCACAAAGACAACATTAAGCTGCGTATCTATTATACGATACCAACAGTTGATGCCAACGAATAAATAAAAACCCCAAATAACTATGTGTGGAATTGTTGCCTATATCGGGAACAGACAAGCCCATGAAGTAATCATCAAAGGATTAAAAAGACTTGAGTATCGCGGCTACGATAGCGCAGGTATTGCATTGCTTAATGGAGGCTTAAATATTTATAAGAAAAAAGGAAAAGTTTCTGAGCTTGAAGATTTCATCGTTGGAAAAAATTTATCCAGTCATGTTGGTATTGGCCATACACGATGGGCAACCCACGGTGAGCCTAACGATGTAAATGCGCATCCCCATTACTCAGAAACCAAAAAGATCGCCCTTATCCACAATGGCATTATTGAAAATTACAGCTCCCTTAAAAAAGAGTTGCTCAACAAAGGACATAAATTTTTAAGTGAGACCGACACAGAAGTACTGGTTCATTTTATTGAAGATATTCAGGAAAATAATAAATGCACGCTGGAGGAAGCTGTGCGCATTGCGTTGAATAATGTCGTAGGCGCATATGCGATTGTAATCATGTCGCTGGAGTCTCCGTTCCAATTGATTGCTGCGCGCAAGGGTAGCCCCCTGGTGATAGGCATTGGCAAGGATGAGTTTTTCATGGCATCAGATGCTACACCTATTATTGAATACACAAAAGACGTTGTGTACTTGAATGATCTTGAAATAGCAGTTATCAATGATGGCGAATTGTCGATTAAGACAACAGAAGATGTGCCGATGACACCCTACATTCAAAAGCTTGAGATGGAACTTGAGGCTATTGAAAAAGGTGGCTATGATCACTTCATGATCAAAGAAATATTTGAACAGCCCAAATCCATTAGCGATTGCTTGCGTGGAAGACTCGATGCACAGACGGGAAGATTGGTGCTGGGTGGAATTCGTGAATATGCCAATAAACTAGTCAATGCCGAAAGGATTATGATTGTTGCCTGTGGCACATCGTGGCACGCGGGCTTAGTGGCTGAGTACATGATAGAAGAGTTCTGTCGAATTCCTGTTGAGGTAGAATATGCATCCGAGTTTCGCTATCGCAATCCTATTATTCGCGAAGGTGATGTTGTTATTGCTATTTCACAATCTGGTGAAACTGCTGATACCCTTGCTGCTATTGAATTGGCAAAATCAAAGGGAGCAATCATTTTTGGTGTTTGCAATGTTGTGGGCTCGTCCATTGCTAGAAATTCGCATGAAGGATCCTATACGCACGCCGGGCCGGAGATTGGTGTGGCCAGTACAAAAGCATTTACGGCACAACTCACCGTGCTGGGCATGATCTGCCTGATGGTAGCTGAAAGAAAGGGAACCATTAAGGAACGCAAGTTTCATGAGATGTTGGTGGAGTTGGAAAGTATACCAGCCAAAGTGGAAAAAGTATTAAAACTCAACGACCAGATTAAAAAGATCGCAGCAACTTTTGTTAACGCTACCAATTTTCTTTACCTCGGTAGAGGCTATAATTTTCCGGTAGCACTAGAAGGTGCATTGAAGTTAAAAGAGATTTCATACATACATGCCGAGGGATATCCCGCTGCTGAAATGAAGCACGGCCCTATTGCCCTGATAGATGAACAAATGCCGGTGGTGTTTATTGCTACACATGATAGTTCCTACGAAAAAATTGTATCCAATATTCAAGAAGTAAAGGCACGTAAAGGAAGGGTGATATCAGTGGTAACAGAAGGTGATGATCAGATCCCGGCCATGTCGGAATTTGTGATTGAAGTCCCAGCTGTGCACGAAGCGTTCATGCCCATGGTGTCCGTTATTCCGTTGCAGTTGCTGGCTTACCATATTGCCGTTATGCGTAAGTGCCATGTAGATCAACCCAGAAATTTAGCGAAGTCTGTTACGGTGGAGTAGTGTTGGCTTTTGAGCTGACTTGTTCACTAGAGTGTGGGATCAATAACCTATTTATCTTATGCCTAAAGCATTACTAAGCTGTCCAATTGTTTCCAACGAAAGTTTCTCCTGACCCTTAACTACTTTATTAATAAACTGAGGAGTTCCTATCCTGTTTACTTCTTCTTTTTCACTGCAGTTTTATTTTCCAACTTTTTATTTTTAGATGATTGGTGTTGGCCTATAATATTCTTGGCATTTAAGGACGTTACTACTTTTTTTCCGGTTTTTGACTCTAACTCTTTGAGAGCCACCTTCGCCACATTTCCACCTTGTTTAGCTACCTTCTTACTTTGATCATATGTTGTTGGATTGGTAGCCTTTGAAATATCTTTTGTGGAAGCCTCGGCCAGCATGTTTAGTATCAACTCAGTGTTCGTCATGTTATCCCTTAAGTTTTCCTTTTTAAGCCTTTAGGATTTTATATTCTTTTGTTGTCTTTCCCGACCATGCCTTTGAAATAATATCGGTGAGTGTAGCAAATTGAACTCCCTCTTTCAATCCCCTTGCGCGCCATTCATCTGTAAGCTCCTTTCGGATCTCTATACTTTTCAAGCGCTGGTTAATCCAGTTTTCACTATAGCCTAATTGCAGATAATCTTTTAAGGCT
This sequence comes from Cytophagales bacterium, assembly GCA_038218385.1. Classification (GTDB taxonomy): domain Bacteria; phylum Bacteroidota; class Bacteroidia; order Cytophagales; family Cyclobacteriaceae; genus JBBRKB01. The sequence goes on from JBBRKB010000084.1 coordinate 9,836, forward strand.
CTATCGATAGTCAGTTCTGGATCCTGAATTTCATCCAAACGTTCGGATGCGACTTGTGCCAGCCATAGCTTAAAAGGCTCTGCTTTCGGTGACGGGATAGACTGAATAAGTCTGAAAAGCTGCTCGGTATCGGCTACATCGGTTAGTCGCATTTTCCCATCAGGTGCCTTCATTTTCAACCCGTGACAATTCGTCACGGTTTCATTTCCCTCTTCCCGAAGGCGTTGTTTTAGTTTTCGCCAATAAGCAGTTGGATTCACGCTATCGGTTAAAACCCTCACCACGTCCACGATGGAAATGAACCATGTTTCACGCTCCGTACCCCATAAGGCACGCACCCTTTTATCTTCAAATATCTTTATCGCATTTTGCTGTTGCATGTATGTCCTTAATTTATGCGCCTGGGGTTACGCTGCCCTTCCATAAAATTCATTCATGTATTCTTTCACCACCATGGCATTGATGCGTTTGGAGGTGCCGGCATCCAGTGGAATGTTATGTTTATTCTTGAATTGATCAATGACCAATCGCATGGTCATGCGCTGAACAAAACTTTCGTTCTCCAACATTCTGGAGTTTTGCAAAATCTGTAAGTCAACTCTTTTTTCAATCCTTGCAGTACTTCAAATAATTTGCTTTCACTATCCTTTCTTTAACGAGTCTTTCTCCATTAAGCGTTTATGCATTCGTGCATATTTTTCATCGTTGTCATACTTCGCGCGAAGCAGTAGATTTTTCGTTCTAACTCTTTTACTTTGGTAAAAATCTCATGCAGCGCTTTCATTTTGCGCTCCATATCTTCTTTGATTACTTGCTTCGTTTAAGTTCTTCTTTTAATATAAAGCGTACAATCATCTCACAATGGTGACACAACAAAAAAGTCCAATTTTTCTCCAATTCTATTGGTAATGAGATATTCATTTAAAAATAGACCAAATGAAATTATTAAGGAAATATAGAGTTATTTTTAAATGTATCGCTGCTGTAGCACTTTGCTTCTTTTAACTTTGGGGAGACCGAGACCTTTGGAAATCGGTGGTTCGAACCTACTTTATAGAATATCGCATGGACAAAAAAATTATTAATTCCGATAAAGCACCGGAGCCTATTGGGCCGTATAGCCAGGCTGTTCAAATGGGAAACATGTTATTTGTCTCTGGGCAAATTGCCATTCAACGCTCAACAGGAAATCTGATATTGAGTACTATAGAGGAAGAAACAACACAAGTGATGGAGAATCTGTCGTTGATTCTTACAGAGGCGAAAATGGATTTTACCAATGTGGCCAAGTGCTCTATTTTTCTGGCCGACATGAATGACTTTCCAAAAGTGAATACTGTTTATGGGAAATATTTTCAACTCGACCCACCAGCACGTGAGACAGTTGAGGTGAAGCGTTTGCCAAAAGATGTGAACGTTGAGATATCGTGTATTGCTGTTAAATGATTTTGAGAAATAACTTTTGAATGGATGGTTTCTCTTGCTAAACGGGAAACATCTTTACCTTTGCACTGCAAATTTTACAATAGATAATGAAGGAAGTACGTGTACGTTTTGCGCCCAGTCCAACCGGTGCGTTGCATATTGGTGGGGTTAGAACTGCCTTGTATAATTTTTTATTGGCAAAGCAATTAGGAGGAAAATTGCTCTTGCGAATTGAGGACACTGATCAAGCACGGTTTGTTCCGGGAGCGGAGGAGTATATTATAGAATCACTTCAGTGGCTTGGAATTGAATTCGATGAAAGTCCTAAACTGGGTGGCCCACATGTGCCCTATCGTCAGTCGGAGCGTAAAGAAATTTATAAAAAATACGCGATGCAGCTGATTGAAAAAGGGCACGCGTATTACGCCTTTGATACAGCCGAAGCCTTAGATGAAATGCGTGAGCGCCTGAAAGCAGCGG
>JBBRKB010000085.1:0-11650 GCA_038218385.1 Cytophagales bacterium
ATTTACTAAAATAGATGGCTGGCTAGGTAACATGCCATTCTTAAAGTATAGCTTAATCTTTGACGCCCCAAAACATGAATTTTTAATTATAGAAAAGTGAAAGAACTGGTGTCAAACAAAAATGCATATGCCATTGGGGACACCCTGAATACCACGGAACAAACAAGTGAATAAATCTTAGCCATTGTTGGAGTTCGCACACACTTAGCCGTTGTTGAGTGTTTGCACCAACAACCCTACGCACTTTGATAGCAGGCAGGCCCCTAGCACAAATTATTTCCAGTAGATCATCGAGAAGGCGAAGAACTAATCTTCTTAATAGAATCCCCAATAACAGATTGAAACTTTTCACCGAGCTGCTTTCTTGAATATTCCTTTAGGGCTAAGTCTCTCGAATTTTGCTGATACTTTTTAAGCATCGCCTTATCTTCCAGAAATGGATTGATCTTTTTAATGATGCCTGTTGGGGAATTTGGGTCAAGGTAAACGCCGCATGAATTTGATTCAATTTCATTTTTGATCCACCCTCCGAAGTTGATGAGGATAAGTTTGCCCGCTGCAAGGCCATCAAAATATTTATTGGGTGATCCTGTTTCAAGTATTGGCACCGGCTTATAGCTGACAAAAATTGCATCACTTGCATTCAATACTTCTCTTACACCTTCCCTATTTTGAAACGGAATGAATACAATGTTTTTCAACTCTAATGATTTGGAATGTTTCACAAGACTTTTCAGCATGGCGCCTTCGCCACATAGTATGAATAACACGGGCAGCGCAGATCGTTGGCTGGCCCGAGCACATTCAAGAAAATAATCAAGACCATTAGCAAGACCAATCGCCCCAATGTAGGAGACAACAAATTTATCTTCAACATTTAAATTCAGAGGTTTTAAAACAGCGTCACGCTGCGGAGTGTAAAACTCAGTGTCTGCCATGTTAGGAATAACATGTACTTGTTTTTTGCCTCCAGTCTTTTTCTCAATGGATTCTTTTATTGACATTGAGAGCGCGATTATGCTTAATGCATTTTTATAAATGTATTTCTCCAATCCATAAAAAATGAAGGCCAATACTTTATTTTTGAGAATACCCATCTGTACAGGTGCATCGGGCCAGAGGTCGCCTACTTCAAAAAGGAAAGGGATTTTGTATTTCCATTTTATCCAAATGGCCGGGATACCTATGGTAAGGGGAACCGATATGGCATAGCATAGCGAACAATTACGATAAATTTTTGAGTGGTTGATTATTTGCCAAATGAATTTTAAAAATGAAAAACCCCTTTGCCAAAAGGTAAATGCATTGGCATACGAAACGGGGAGCCAATGTATTTCTATGCCCTCAAGATTTTCCTGTTTGTAATTTCCATTATGTCCGGTAAGCACAATCACTTCATGTCCTTTCTCCAAAAGGGCTTTGGCAAGGTAGTAGGATCGAATAGCTCCACCTTTTTCAGGATATTTGAAGTGTTGGTGGAGGATAAGGATTTTCACGCTGCAAATAAAAGGAAATTGCAACAAAGCGAATATTGGAAAAATATTTACCCTGATAAAATGCTTTCCTCTTAGCGAAGAATGAATGCTTTAATCTTTCAATAGCAAAATGAAAGTCAACTCATTTTTTTGTCAACGCTTTTTGAATAGCTCAATATATTCAGCACAGCCGAAGATGAAGGTTCAAGTTTTGCATCGTCCAGGTGCAGTTTAACAGCGCGTAGTTCGTTGAACACTTTCATCAAAGTAGAGTCGCACAAGAGGGCGTTGTCAATCGCCCTCTCCTCTTTCTCCGTAGTCTCGTGGTATAGATACCTGATCAAGTCTTGTTCCGTAAATGTTTTTGTCATAGGCTCCCGTTTTTAAGATTTTCTTTCTAAGGTTGATAAGGGCATAACGCATCCGGCCAAGTGCAGTATTGATACTTACATCCGTCCTTTCGGCAATTTCCTGAAAGTTCATGTGTAAAAAGTGACGCATAATCAATACTTGCTTTTGTTCGAGCGGTAGCTCTTTTATTAAATTCCGCAATGCTTCTTTGTTGTCTTTAGAAATTTGTTTCTCCTCAAACGAATCCTCAGAGAATTCCATTGTATTGAATACCCTACTGCCATCTTCTAATACGATTTCGGGATGGCGTTTACATTTTCTGAAATGGTCGATTGCCATGTTGTGGGCAATCCGGCTAATCCAGGGTGCAAATTTTCCTTCTTCGTTATAGCGTCCTCCTCGAATGGTATTAATGACCTTAATAAAGGTTTCCTGCAACAAATCTTCAGCTACATACCGATCTTTTACAATCAGATATATAGATGTATATAATTTTGATTTGTGCCGGTTTAGAAGGACTTCAAAAGCCTCATCGTTACCATTTTGATAGAGCGCAACCAATTGGCTGTCACTGAATCTTCTGTCTGTCATCTTTCTTCACTTTAGGTAACGTACAGCTCTTGGTCGATAGTATTTTTGGGTTCGTTTGAAATCAGTTGGGATTGAAAAGGTAGAAATTTTCTTAAGAACAACAAAAAAAATCTTAAAATTCTTGCCTACGAAGAAAATTCTTTAGGTATTTGTTCGAAATTTTGAGATTAAGAATACTATGTCAAACACCAAAGCACGGGTCATTAAAAGTTTAGAGAACCTTAGCGAAGAGTTGAGAGATCTGATAAAAAAGCAATACCCAACCGGATACCAAGGAAGCATTTCCCGAATCATGAATGCCAAGAAGGAACCCATTTTCGTTTTTCCGTTGGAAACCGATGATGCCGTTATTCTGGTGAAAGTTCCGGCCACGAAAAATAGCGATGGCGGCTACGATTTTGAATCAAAGCCTGAAAAGGAATTTGACAATTCGAAGGATGATGACGACTTTGGCGATGGGGATTCCTCGAGCGAGGAGGTTGGTGATAGCGACTATGACGAGGAAGGTGGAAAAGGAGGTGGCCGCGAAGCCAGCTACGATCCTGATTTCGATGCTTAGGAGCCTTTAAGAAAAAAACCAATCAATTTTTTAACACCATCCCAGATGGTGTTTTTAATTTTTACAGGTCATATGGGGTGACGGAGGGGGTTAATGGAAAAAACAATAGAGCAATCAGATTCTTACTTAGATGAACTGGATCCACGGGAGTTTATCATTATAAAGCGGGCCCGTGTAAATAATTTAAAAAACCTGAGCGTGGCCATTCCCCGCAACAAGCTTGTTGTGATCACAGGCCTTTCAGGATCAGGTAAATCGTCTCTCGCCTTCGATACATTATTTGCCGAAGGGCAGCGCATGTATGTAGAAAGCTTGAGCTCCTATGCACGCCAGTTTCTGGGAAGAATGGAAAAGCCAGAAATGGATTACATCAAAGGGGTGTCACCAGCCATTGCCATTGAGCAAAGGGTAAATACACGGAACCCACGCTCAACCATTGGAACTTCTACGGAGATTTATGACTACCTCAAACTTTTGTTTGCCCGCATTGGCATAACGTATTCTCCCATCAGCGGAAAAGAAGTAAAGCGTGATACGGTAACCGATGTGGTTGATTACATTAATAAACTAAAAACAGGTACGCGTATTTTAATAGCGTGTCCTCCGCATCACCAAAAAGGAAGAAAGATTACCGATGAGTTAGCGTTGCTTCTCTCAAAAGGATACGCTCGTGTGTTGGTAGATGGCGAAGTGAAGTTCATTGAAGATCTTTTGAGCGAAGCGTCTTCATCTAAAAAGAAAACCTTTACGATTAAAGGGAAAGTTGAAATTCTTATTGATCGTGCATCGGTTAATCGCGATGATGAAGACACGACCTTCCGATTGTCTGATTCCATTCAGACGGCATTTTTTGAAGGTGAAGGGATTTGCTTAATCTATGAAGAGGGCAAAGACCCGGTTCAGTTTTCTGATCGGTTCGAGTTGGATGGCATGACCTTTACAGAACCTTCCGTAAATTTTTTCAGCTTCAACAATCCCTACGGGGCATGTCACACCTGTGAGGGATTCGGGAAGGTGCTTGGCATTGATGAAGACCTTGTCATCCCTGATAAATCGCTTTCCGTTTACGAAGGTGCTATAGCACCCTGGCGAACGGAAACTATGAGCGAATGGCTTAAGCCTTTATTGAAAAATGGAATCCGATTTGATTTCCCGATCCATCGGTCATACAATGAACTAACGGACAAAGAACGTGATCTCCTATGGACAGGCAATGATTATTTCAAAGGGCTTCATGATTTCTTTAAATACCTGGAATCAAAAACCTACAAAATTCAATACCGTGTTTTGCTTTCGCGATATAGAGGCCGCACGAATTGCCCCGATTGCAAGGGCACGCGACTTCGTAAGGATGCGCAGTATGTGAAGATGGCCAACACATCTATCACCGATTTGGTTTTACTTCCTATTGAAGATGCACTCGTTTTTTTCACTACGATAAAACTCCCCGCCTATGAACGAAAGGTGGGCGAGCGTATTCTCAAAGAAATTGAATCGCGTCTTGAGTATATGGTGAAAGTAGGCCTTGGCTACCTTACCCTTAACCGTCTCACCAATTCATTATCAGGTGGAGAATTTCAACGGATAAAATTAGCAACATCATTAGGCAGCGCATTAGTCGGATCCATGTACATAATGGATGAGCCAAGTATTGGACTTCACCCAAGGGATACAGAACGCATGATTGAAGTGCTGAAAGCATTGTGCGACATGGGCAACTCGGTGATTGTTGTTGAGCATGAAGAAGAACTCATGCGTGCTGCCGATCAGATTATAGATATTGGCCCGGATGCAGGAAGCCATGGTGGCGAACTTGTCTTTCAGGGATCGATAAAAGATATTACAGACAAAGTAAGAACCCATACAACAAATTACCTCAGCCATCGCGATGTTATTGCTATACCAAAAAGAAGACCGTGGCGGGATTCTATAACCATAGTAGGGGCGCGTGAGAATAATTTAAAAAACCTGACTGTGAAAATTCCATTGGAAGTGCTCACCGTTATTACCGGCGTGAGTGGTTCTGGAAAATCTACATTGGTAAAAAAAATACTTTATCCCGCCTTAGGAAGAATGACAGGTACGGTAGCGGAATCGCCTGGAAAATTTGATAAACTCACAGGCGACTTCACGCGGATTACACAAGTTGAGTTTGTAGATCAAAATCCCATTGGAAAATCTTCGCGGTCGAATCCGATAAGCTATGTAAAGGCCTATGATGTTATTCGCCAGTTGTATGCAGATCAGCCCTTGTCACAACAGCGCGGATACAAACCGTCACACTTTTCATTTAATGTTGAGGGTGGAAGATGCGAGACGTGTCAGGGTGAAGGCGAGATAAAAGTGGAGATGCAATTCATGGCCGATATCTTTCTGAAATGTGAGAGTTGTCAGGGAAAACGTTTTAAGCAAGAAGTGTTGGAAGTAGAACATGAAGGAAAAAATATTGCTGATGTGTTGGACATGACGGTGACCGAAGCACTTACTTTTTTCAAGGACAAGAAAAGTGTGATGGATAAAATCCAACCGTTGTCAGATGTGGGGTTAGGATATGTGAAACTGGGACAGTCATCCAATTCACTTAGCGGTGGCGAAGCACAACGAGTGAAGCTCGCTTCATTTTTGGGAAAAAATACTTCTGACGGAAACATCATGTTTATTTTTGACGAACCCACCACCGGTCTTCACTTTCATGACATTGCAAAACTTTTAAAAGCCATGAATGCCTTGATCGATCAAGGTCATACCGTGTTGGTGATTGAACACAATATGGACGTAGTCAAATGTGCTGATTGGATCATTGACCTTGGCCCAGAAGGTGGAGAAAAATCGGGCGGTAATTTAGTCTTTGAAGGTCTGCCCGAAGACATGATAAAAAAACCAAACGGTTATACTGCTAAATTTCTGAAGGAGAAGCTGACGAAGTAGGTGGTACTCTTTTAGAACCAGCATATAATTCATATTCAAGCAGGCGACAATCTAATTTGGCAGAATAAAATTCAATTCTTCTGTTTGCTTTAAGACCAATTTTTTTTGCTAGCTCAAGATTGCCGGTGAAGATGTAGCCTTTATATCCCTTGCATTTTGTTTTCATAAAGTCACCTATGCGTGCATACGTATCTTCCAGTTTGTTCACATCGCCTAATCGCTCGCCATATTCAGGATTGAAATAGACAACACCTTCTTCATTTTCAGGCACCTCAGTAATTTCAAAATCACATACATCAAATTGAATATATTTCTCAACACCAGCAGCTTTTGCATTGATCTTAGAAATTTTAATAGCATCACTGCTATTATCCGTAGCGATAATTTTTAAGGTAGGGTTTTCCGTAATGAGATCGTCAATTGCCCTTCTTTCTTGATTGTAAATTTCTTCCTGATAGCCATCGATGTGCATGAAGGAATAATTTTCACGAAAGATTCCGGGTCTTCGTTTCGTAGCCCATAAGGCAGCTTCTATGGCAAGTGTTGATGAGCCACACATGGGATTGATGAACGGAGAATTTTTATCCCATTGGGTAGCACGGATAGATGCAGCTGCAAGGGACTCAAGCATAGGAGCCTTGCCAGGAATTTTTCTGTAACCGTGTTTTGCCAATGTTTGTCCCGAGGTGTCAATAAACAATTCTGCGTCTTCTCGTTTCCAAAACAAATGAATAACAGCTTTGCTCAACTCAGATCCGGAATCAGGCCGAGAGCCAAGCTTTTCACGAAACCTATCCACGATGGCATCCTTCACCCGCACATTAACAAAAAGTTCGTTGTCGATGGTAGGATGATTAACATTAGAGGTTACAGAAAAGTAATCGGTTCCTGAAAGAATTTCTTCCCATTTCACCAAAGACATTTTTCTATATAAATCATCAGGGTCTTCAAGTGTAAGTTCTTGTAACGAGTAAAGAACAAGACTACCGCAATAAAGATTTAAGTTGAGCCGTATGCAATCGGCCATCGTCCCCATGATCACTACACCGGTTTGAAAAACATCAACTGGTTCATATCCAAGTTCACGTACTTCTGTTTCAAGGTAGGGTGATAATCTTTTGCTACACGTAATCACAATACGCGAAATGTGGGAGTACATGTCCATGGTTGAGTGCTACTTTAAAGTAGACGAAATTTATTTTCCGATTTTATCAAATGAAGTGCAAATACCTTTTATCAACGAAGAACTGAAACCCTGATGTTCCATTTCATTCAGCCCGGCAATGGTACAGCCTTTTGGGGTAGTTACTTTGTCGATTTCTTCTTCGGGATGACGTTTGCCTTTCAATAATAATTCCGCAGCACCTTTCACAGTTTGTGCAGCAATGAGACTGGCAGTAGTTGCATCAAAACCAATTTCAATACCTCCTTGTGTGGCAGCGCGAATAAAGCGAAGTGCGTATGCGATTCCACAAGCACCCAGTACCGTTGCAGCGTCCATCAATTTTTCATCAATGGATATGGTGATTCCGAGTTGATTGAATAATTCAGTTACATATTGCATTTGATCATCAGAGGCACCGCTGTTGCAAAGACATGTTACAGATTCTTGAATGGCTATGGCTGTGTTCGGCATCGCCCTAAAAACCGGAACATCATGCCCTACAATGTTCACAAGATCTTTCAGCAACGTACCTGTGACTACACTGATAACAGTATGTTTCTTTGAATCGAAATTTTCTTTCAGCCCTTCCAAAATTTCTTTCACGTTGTAGGGCTTCACGGCAACAATAATGATATCGCTCTGCTTAATAGCAGTGGCATTATCCGAAGTAATGTTGGCTCCTTGTTGCCGAAGATGTTCCAGGGGTTTTGTATTTCTTCGTGTGATCGTTATTTTTGAAGCCTCCACAAAGTGGCTTTTTATCAAACCTTCTGCTATCGAAGCACCTAAATTTCCTCCACCGATTATGGCAATATTTTTCATTGTACAGTAAATTAACAGTCAAAGAAACCACATATAGGTTTCATGTACAAATGCTATGGGTCAGGCACTAATGGATTAAAATTTTTCCGGATGACTGAGGCAATAGAAGGTTTACTCTTAACTTAAAGGAAATTTGCATAATCATGGATATTATTAAAAACTTACAAAATAGAAATCCGAATGAACCAGAGTTTCTTCAGGCTGCAGAAGAAGTGATTACCACGATTGACCCAGTGCTGGAAAAAAACCCAGAACTAAGGCGCCTAAAGATACTTGAGCGGATGTTGGAACCTGAGCGTATTGTATCGTTTCGTGTTACCTGGCTTGATGACAAAGGTGAAGTTCAAATCAATAAAGGTTATCGCGTACAGATGAACAGTGCGATTGGCCCATACAAGGGAGGCCTTAGATTTCATCCTACTGTAAATCTTAGTGTATTAAAATTTTTGGGGTTCGAACAAACATTTAAAAATGCGTTAACAGGAATACCCATGGGAGGAGGTAAGGGCGGATCGGATTTTGATCCAAAAGGAAAATCAGAAACTGAGGTGATGAGGTTCTGTCAGGCATTTATGGGAGAACTGTATCGGCATATCGGTCATCGTGTGGATGTTCCTGCCGGTGACATTGGTGTTGGTGGAAGGGAAATTGGCTATATGTACGGTGCGTATAAAAAAATCACGAATGAATTTACCGGTGTATTAACGGGCAAGGGTATTGGCTGGGGAGGAAGTCTGATGCGCACGGAAGCCACAGGATATGGCCTGGTGTATTTTGCTGAAAATATGCTCAACACACATGGTGACAATCTGAAAGGAAAAGTTTGTTTAGTCTCAGGCTCGGGAAATGTTGCTCAGTATGCGATAGAAAAATTAATTGCCTTGGGTGGCAAAGTTGTTACAGCCTCTGATTCTGACGGTTTTATTCACGATGAACAAGGTATTACGATTGAAAAGTTAGCATTTATTAAAGATCTTAAAAACAACAAACGCGGCCGGATTGAAGAATATGTATCGAAGTATAAAGAAGCGACTTTTCATAAAACTTTCTCAGTGGACACCCACAATCCCATTTGGAAGATAAAATCAGATTGTGCTTTTCCATGTGCAACGCAAAATGAAATAAATAGAACCGATGCTGAGAACCTGGTTGGAAACAGATTAAAAATTTTAGTAGAAGGTGCAAACATGCCAACCACTATTGAAGCAATCCACATACTGATTGCCAACGGTGTGATGTATTCACCTGGCAAGGCATCAAATGCAGGCGGTGTTGCTACTTCGGGAATTGAAATGTCACAAAACTATATGGGTCAACAATGGACAAGCGAAGAGGTAGACTCCAGATTAAAAGCTATTATGAAGAACATTCATGACACGTGTTTGTACAACGCAAATAAATATGGCCAACCAGGAAATTATTTGGTGGGTGCCAACATTGCCGGCTTCTTGAAAGTAGCAAATGCCATGAAAGCGCAAGGTGTTATTTGACATCTTTCGCTATTCTTTTGTAAAACATAAGGTGAGGCTTTTTCATATTTGCTTCCTCGCTAAGGGTATAATATCCTTCGTTGGCCCGATCAAATGTTATGGCTTCACCTTGCGCCTCAGTTTCGTATGGGAGTATGGAGGCAGGGGTTTTTAAAAGTTCTTCGATGGATTTATCTTGCTTCTTTTTCCAATAGTAAATATTGCTGTATGATTTTATCAATACCTCAGATCCATCAGCGGAAATATCACCAGCAACAATAAAGGTATAGGGGATTTTTAAAACTAATGCTGCAGTTATTACCTCCGTTGTGGATTGGGGGAAGGGCAGTTTATAAACATGTACTTCCTTGGGCTCACGTTTTGAAATTATATAAATATTTTTTGTCAAAGGATCTATCATCAACGATTCTGTATCGCGTATTCCGTCAGGTAATGAAAATTTAATAGTGTCAAATTCGCTGATGGATATTTGCTTGGTAGTGTCGGAAAGTTTGGGTTCAATGAACCGATAAATGAATTTTATCTCATGCTGGGCAGAGTTGTCACCAATGTCACCAACGTATATATAGCTCCTGTCTTTCATCGGGCCTGGCCCCACTGCAATATCCTCCCAGTCCCTGTTTTTAATTCCCGACAGGAAAACCGTTGTTTTGCATTTTGCATTTGCATCAATTAGAAATAATTCTGGTTTGTTGCCGGAGTCATTATGGGTCCAAAACATGTGGGGGTTCTCCTTACTGGAGGCAATGCCAGACGCCTCCTTGATTTCTCCATTATCGAGAATCCCTTTGCTAACCCCTGGCAGAAAAGATTCACTGGTAGGTGATTTTTTGGGCTCACATGTGGAAATGATAAAGGATAGAGCGAGGATCGAGCAGAAAGATTTCATGTGTTAATAATTGTTTTTTGATGGTCACATGCCTGCCTGTCGGTAGACAGGGAATTCGCATGTAGATTATTACCACTGGGTGCGGCGATCTTAATGCTCATTTCATGGAGTTATTTTAATGCTCTGCAAATAACTTTTAAAAACGCAATTCTTAAAATGGATTTAGGCAAAGTGGATGTAAACTTAGTTTAAGGTGCTTTGCTCAGCTTAATGGGATCTTTGAGCATGACAATATCATCAGGGGAGACTGAATTGAGTAATATAATTTTTCTTTCTTTAATCAGAACGGATGCAACAAGCCGCACCTGATCCATAATGTTTTTCCAGTTTCCAGGATCAATGTTTTTAGCAACCTCAGCCGCGTAAAATACTTCTGGCCCGCGCTGATCGGCCAATTCAAGTATTGCCTTACGAATGTCTTCAGCAAGAATCATTTGGGTAATTTTACAAGGTGTAAACAACAATGTGGCATCCAGAGTTCTGAAAAAGAGTGTGTTATATTTGTAGTTTTGATTTAATCCCGATTTGTGTGATGCAGAATTATGATAACCAACCTGATGATGAATCGGAAGATGCCCTATTTGAACACCATCGCATTGTGGTGGATGATGGACAGGACTATATAAGGATCGACAAATTTCTTTTTGATAGGCTTCCGAATGTAACACGTTCTAAAGTACAGGGTGCCATAGAAGCAGGTTTTATTACCGTAAATGAGGGCGGTATAAAACCCAGTTACAAAGTGAAACCCAAAGACATCATTGTGGTATCCTTGCCTGAGCCACCACGAGATACAGATGTGGTGCCGGAGAATATTCCCCTCGACATTGTTTTTGAAGATGAATATTTAATGATAATAAATAAGCCAGCGGGTATGGTGGTTCACCCTGCGTATCAAAATTGGACGGGAACCCTGGTAAATGCGTTGGCATATCATTTCACGCAATTGCCAAATTTACCTGGCAATGAGGGTAGGCCGGGCCTCGTGCATAGAATTGATAAGGATACCTCCGGGCTTCTTGTAATTGCCAAAACGGAAGAGGTCTTAACGGGCCTGGCAAAACAATTTTTTGATCACTCCATTGAGCGCCGCTATGTAGCCATGGCGTGGGGCGTGCCTGAGCCCGCGAATGGAACCATTGACATAAACGTGGGAAGAAGCTTAAAAGACCGGCGTGTCACGACAACATTCCCGGATGGGCTAATGGGTAAAAGGGCAGTTACCCATTACAAGTTGTTAGAAGATTTCAGGTATGTGTCCTTAGTGGAGTGCAAGCTGGAAACGGGACGTACACATCAGATCAGGGCACACATGAAACATATTGGGCATCCGTTGTTTGGTGATGAAATGTATGGGGGACAGGATATTCACAAGGGAAC
>JBBRKB010000086.1:0-11539 GCA_038218385.1 Cytophagales bacterium
CACTTTCGTGGAATACTTGCACGCAATAGCAGCCATCAACGGTCGCTTAGTACGATCGCGATCACCGCCACAGCCAACAACTGCAATCACCTGTTCATTCCCTGAACGAAAATGTTCAATAGTCTCCAGCACATTTTTTAATGCATCGGGTGTATGTGCATAATCAACAATGGCAATAAACTTGGAGCCCGGCATAACCAATTCAAAACGGCCTGCCGCTCCGGCCAATGCTGAAAGGTGTCGCAGCACTTCATCAGACTCTTCGCCTAACAATACTGCGGTACCATAAACACCGAGAAGATTATAGGCGTTAAAATCACCAATCAATCTGAACCAAACGCTCTTTCCATCAACCTCCATCTCTAACCCCTCTATCGAGTTGGTGATGATCTTTCCTTTGTAGTCGACCATCTTTTTTAATCCGAATGTAAACTTGCGCGCCTTGGTGTTTTGCAACATTACCATTCCACGTTTGTCATCGGCATTCACCAAAGCAAAAGCAGAAGGATTCAATTCATCAAAATATTTTTTCTTGGCTTTAATGTAGTTTTCAAACGTCTTGTGATAATCCAGGTGATCATGCGTGATGTTGGTGAAGATTGCTCCTGCAAAATTCAACCCTGCAATCCTTTCCTGATCAATGGCATGCGAACTCACTTCCATGAAAGCATGTGAGCATCCGGCATTCAACATATCATTCAGCAATACATTTAATTGAATGGGATCAGGTGTTGTATGTGTTGCTGGTATTATCTTCTCAGCAATTCTGTTCTCTACGGTTGATATCAAACCACACCGGTACTCCAACAAACTAAATAATTGATAGAGTAACGTAGCCGTGGTTGTTTTTCCGTTGGTACCTGTGACGCCCGTCAGGATAATTTTTTCAGAAGGGTTCTCATAAAAGTTAGATGCGATGATGCCCAATGCTTGCGCACTGTTCTTTACGGTTACATAGGTAACATGTTCGTCTACGGTGTCTGGTATTTTTTCACTCACGATACCTGAGGCCCCGAGTTCAATGGCTTTTTGAATAAAGGCATGTCCATCCGTGGCTGTTCCTTTAACGGCTACAAACAAAAATCCTGGCTGAACTTTTCGAGAGTCAAAGCAAATCCCTTTCACCACCACGTTCATGTTGCCGTAGGTAGATGTTAAGGAAACTTTGTACAATATATTTTTCAATTCAGCCATTCAATCTATCATCCCAGTTTTAAATAAATCCGATCTCCTTTTTTCACACGCGCGCCAGCAACAATAGATTGCTCAACTACGCGACCTTTACCAGCATGCAACACACGAAGGCCAGATTTTTCCAATAAATAAATGGCATCACGGAATGTCATGCCATTTACATCAGGCACAATGTTTTGTCCCACTAGAGTCGTCTTCCAATCCACGGAATTTCCGTTGCGTGATGAGCGCACCCATTCTTCGTCACTTCGCGAATGATTGGAAACCCCCAGGGTGTTACACAACATCATCAACTCTTCGCGATTGCCTGCTTTGATCACGGGAAAAACACCGGGCTCATCAAACCGCTTTTTCTCCATAGTCAGATGGAGATTCACATCACGTGCGTAAATATTGTCTGCTATTTCTTTAAATACCGGTGCCGCTACATTGCTGCCATACTGTTGCCAGCCGCGTGGATTTTTGATCAACACAATCGCGCTATACTTGGGCGCATCTGCAGGAAAGTATCCAACAAAAGAAGTCATGTACTTGCGCGTGTAACGTCCTTTATCAAGAATCTGCGCAGTGCCTGTTTTGCCTGCTATGCGATAATGTGTGCCGCGAATATTTTTAGCTGTGCCACGATCAACTACACCTTCCAAAAGGTATTTCAGTTTCGCTAATGTTTTGTCAGAGCAAATACTTTTATTGATCACTGTAGATTCAAATGTTTCTATCTTTTCATCTGCACGCCGTATAGACCGAACCAAAATAGGTTTGATCATTTTTCCGTCATTAGCAACGGCGTTGTACATGGCTAATGTATGCATGGGTGTAATTTCGAATCCATACCCATACGCCATCCACGGCAAGCTTATTCCACTCCATCCCTTTTCACCTGGACGTTTCATTTTAGGTGTTGGCTCGCCCGCTATCTGAAGGCCTAGTGGCTGGGAAAGTTTAAGGTTGTCAATTTGATCGATGAAGCGCTGCGGGTGTAAACCAAAATATTTATCCGCCAATCTTGCCATGGCCACATTGGAAGAATGTTCAAACGCTTCCTGTATCGTGATCATACCCAGACCATCTTCTTCATGGTCACGGACTTTATGATTGTAAAATGTAAGCTCACCATTTCCGGTATCGACACTATCGGTAAGTTCGATGTTTGTTTCTTCCAGCAATGCCATCATGGTGACGAGTTTAAAAGTAGAACCAGGCTCGAATGTAGAGCCGGTGGCAAAATTGAATTTCTCGTAAAAAGCACCATGACCATCACCGCTAAGATTGGAGATTGCTTTTATCTCTCCGGTTTTCACTTCCATCACTACTACCAGTCCGTCATCTGCATCGTGCCGTTCCATAGCATGATACAAGGCCGTCTCGGCAACGTCTTGAAGATTAATATCAAGCGTAGTTTCTATATCCATTCCATTAACAGCCTTCACGTTATTGGCATCGAAAATTGGTTTCCATATTCCGCCCGCTATCTTTTGATAGTACGCGTATCCATCCTGGCCTCCTAGTTGTTTATTGAAACTAAATTCAAGGCCAGCACCTTTATCGTTTTCATTAATAAAGCCGATCGTTCTTCTGCTGAGATTTGAGAAAGGCCTGTAACGCACATCTACCTTTTCGAATATAGCCCCACCTTTTAAGCGCCCTTCTCTGAAGATTGGCCAGTCACCCATAGTTTTTTTATCCTGATAATCTACTCGCTTTCGATTCAGGATAATGTATTGTTTATTGGATGAACGTGCATCTACTAACAATCTCCTGTATTCCTCACGTGATTTATCTTTAAAGAAGCGTGACAAGTTATAGGCTAATGAATCAACGCCTTTTTTAAATACTTTATCATTAGAAAGTGTTGCATCAAAGGCTACTTTATAAAAAGGTAGAGAGGTCGCCAACAAACTTCCATTGTCACTATAAATATTTCCACGCGTTGCTTTCACAACTTTATAGTCAAACGAAATGCGCTCGCCCATGGCGCGCCACTTATCGCCATCTACAAATTGAATGCGTCCTGTTTTTACTACCACAGCAATAGCAAACAAGACCACAAACAAAAATGCAATCCGAACCCTTAATAATATGGACTTCTTAATATTCACCTTCTGCTACTTCAATTTTATACGGTGGTGTTAAACTCTCTTTCAATCCCAATGCCTTTACTTTTCGTGCTACTTCTGATTGCTTGCTGGCAAACATCAGATCCGATTTCAATGTGGTGTAGTCGGCACGCACATCTTCAACTTCTGTGTGCACACGGTTAATATTCCGCACTGTTTTTTCCGCGTAATGTGTGTTGCCAATGTAGAATAAGCCCAACGCCATCACGAAGAATATTTTCGGTAAATGCTCTACCGGAAAACCTTCTTCAAAATAACTGTCAAGCTTAAACCGCTTTTCAAAAAAAGAGAACATGCTGTTTCCAGCCTTCTCTTTCTTTACACCTACTTTAATTTTATTCTCAAACATTTTTTTATTTTCTAATATCATTTTGTTAAGCATTTCCTTTTTGGCCTCACCTCGTTCCTCTCCAAACGAGAGGATGTCAAAGGAGCTCAACAAAATGAGATTTCAAATCCTTTCTGCCACTCTCAACTTTGCACTTCTTGCTCGGTTGTTCTTCTCTCTTTCTTCCTCTGAAGCTTCAATTGGTTTTCGGTTCACCGCTGCAAAAGGTTTGATTTCATTTCCATAAAAATCTTTTTCCACTTCACCGAACACTTTTCCTTTGTTGATGTAGTTCTTAACCATTCTGTCTTCCAGTGAATGGTACGACATCACCACCAGCCGTCCTCCTTTCTCCATCACATCGCCACATTGGTGCAAAAAATCTTCAAGCACTTTCATCTCGTCATTGACACTGATGCGAAGAGCCTGAAACACCTGGGCGAAATACTTGTTCTCCTTTCCGCGAGGAGCTATTTCCTTTAAGGCTTTCAACAAATCCCCTGTCCGGTCAAACTTTTGGCGAACACGATGTTGCTTTATTAAGCGGGCTGCTGTGCGTGCGTTTTTCAATTCACCATACATGCCGAAAATTTTATGCAACTCTTCTTCAGAAGATTCATTTAGAATAGTGGCTGCTGTTGTTGCTCCTGCTTTGTTCATCCGCATATCCAACGGTCCGTCAAAGCGGGTTGAAAAACCCCGCTCGGGCGAATCAATCTGATGGGATGATACGCCCAGATCAGCAAGCACTCCATTCACTTTCTTAATTCCATTCAACTTCAAATACTGTTTCATGTATTGAAAGTTGACTTGACAAAATATTAAAGAACGACTCTCCATCTTCTCTGACTCTCGCCTGGCGTCTTCATCCTGATCGAATGCAATCAACTTGCCTCCATCCAGTTTTTCCAAAATCGCCCGACTATGTCCTCCTCCTCCAAACGTCACATCCACATAGTTTCCTTGTGGATTTATGTTTAATCCGTTGATGCACTCGGTTAGCATCACGGGGTTATGATAGCTTTGAGTTTCGAGCTTTGAGCTTCGAGAACTCACCGCTCTTTCAATTTTACAATAAAACGCATGAGCATTTTTTGCTCTTCATCAACTTCTTTAAGAAACAGGTTTCTTAAATCGCTTTCACCGTACCCAAGTCTCTCAAGGATCAATAGTTGAGTTTCAAGTTCAAATGAAGATCCTAATGCTATCTCTAAATAATTTTTATAATCCTTACTACTTGACTTCGCGCTACCCTCTGCAATGTTAGAGGGAACAGAAACAGCAGCTCTTGTAATTTGTGATCTAAGACCATATCGTTCTTCACTTGGAAGATTTGATGCTAACTTGTATGATGCCTCAACTATTTCCATTCCTTTTTGCCAGATCAATAATTTTTTAAAATTCTTCATAATTAAAAACCAGTAGCTAGCAGCTATAAGCCATTAGCTTTTTTTCCTATTAAACTCGAAGCTCACAGCTCACAACTCGTAGCTTGCAACTAGTAGCCAGCAGCTTACTCCGTCAAATACTTCTCAGCCAGTTTGGACAACTCACCCGGATCATGTATCAAATGCTTTTCATATAGAGTCGGATTCCATATCTCAACTTTATTGCCCATGCCTACAAGGATCAAATCCTTTTCGAACTGGGCGTAGGTCAGCATATTCTTCGGAATGAGAAACCGACCAGCATTATCCATCTCGACTGTAGCAGTCCCTGAAAAGAAGTTGCGCTGAAGTTTCCTGTACTCTTCGTTGAATTCACTTAAACCCGAAATTTTTGAAAACACCTTTTTGAACTCCACCATAGGATAAAGTATGAGGCATTGCTCAAAGCCACGCCGGATGACAAGTTCGCTGCCGCCGTTCTCAGGAAGCTGCGCCTTGATCCGCGCCGGAAGAACTATGCGTCCTTTGGCATCAAGCTTACATTCATACTCACTAGTGAAAAAGGTCATAGACGTGTAGTGGTTGTCATTTCCTCTAAACAAACTTATGTAATTTTTAACCACTTTCAACCACTTTCCTCCACTTTTTTACATTTTCGGTCAAAATAAACCACAATGGCTAGTAAAAGGGCGTTGAACCGCTAACATTAAATGGCTGATAAGGGATTTCACAAAGGGAATTGATGTGTTTGGACGGTGGGGATACGGGACCAAATAATTACCCAATGGGAGGGTCAAAATTCTACAACCAAAAGTCAAAAAACGCTTTCCAACCTCTCATTTCAGCTGGTATGATTTTTCGACATGTCGTAAAAAATTAAACTATGGACTATCTATTCTTTTCAATGCTGGTGCTACTAGGTGGTTATGCCAGCTTTATTGCTATTTCCATTTTTCTATTTAGGTTATTCTTCCCTTTATTCACGAAAGAAGAACTGAAAACCAAGCAAGCTTCCATCAGCAAAGCCAGTATGGCCAATAATTACCAGACTGCACGCAGAGCTGTATCGCAACTCACTCTAAAGAAACCAATACACATACCTCAGCCAATCCACTAGATGTGTCGAGTAAGATTGATTGCTGTTTTTTATATTGAACTGCCGCCTATCTAAATCAATTGTTGCATTTTTGTGTTCCTGAATCACAAAAAAAAGGACAAAAAGATGAGGATTCTAGGCGGGCTTGCCATAGCCCTTTTAATGATCGGATGTGGGGACAAAAAACAAAAAGAGCTAAAACAAGGTGTTTGGCGAGGTGTGATTGATCTTCAGGGCAAAGAATTGCCCTTTAATTTTGCCGTTCGCAACGACTCCCTCAGTGGCCTCAATGTCTTTATTAAAAATGCCGAAGAAAACCTTCTTTTGAATGAAGCGACTGTGGTAGGTGATTCTATGGCTTTGACCCTCCATATTTTTGACGCCGTACTACGCTTCGTTATTCATGGCGATAGCCTTATCGGCTTTTACATTCGCAATGACGAAAAAAATTATCGCCTTCCTTTCAAAGCGGCCTACAATCAAGATTATCGTTTTGCACCAACTGAAGACAAAATACCATCCGTTCGATTTGATGGGAAATACGCTGTGACCTTTATTAATGAGTCAGATACCACTCAGGCTGTAGGCATTTTTGAACAAAAAGCAGGTAATGTTATAGAAGGAACATTTCTTACCCCTACAGGAGACTATCGTTATTTGGAGGGAAACATCATTAAGGATACCATGTACCTAAGTACTTTTGATGGAAACCATCTGTATCTTTTCACAGCAACAAAAACGTCCCACTCCACACTGGTAGGAGAATATTGGTCAGGGAAATCTTGGTATCAACGCTGGACAGGTTCCCTGAATAGCAATGCATCTTTACCCGCTGCAGAATCATTGACCTATTTAAAAGATGGTTTTGATAAAATAGACTTTAGCTTTCCCACCGTGAATAAGATAAAGATTAGTCCAACCGACGATAAGTATAAAAACAAAGTATTGATACTGCAACTCTCCGGCTCATGGTGTCCCAATTGCATGGACGAAACAAAATTTCTTTCTAACTGGTACAACGAAAATAAAGGTCGTGGTGTAGAAATAATCGGCCTGGCGTATGAAGCCCAAGATGATTTTGAGTATGCGAGTAGTCGTGTAAAAAAGATGGTGGATAGGTTGAATGTAAAATATGATTATGTTATTGCTGGTACGAAAGATAAAGAAGAGGCTTCAAAAACATTGCCCATGCTTAACCGTGTTGTGGCTTTCCCCACTACTATTTTTATTGGTAAAGATGGTAAAGTGAAAAAGATACATACCGGATTTAATGGCCCGGGCACAGGTGTTTACTATCAACGTGATGTTGAAATGTTTAATGAAACTGTAAATGAACTTCTCGAGCAAGGACAAGTTAAAGTACAAATTCAGAAATGACGAGTGACGAATTTAATAACCTTGGAGAAGGAAGCGAGAGAATTATAAGAAATTTAAAATAAGAAAATTGAAACGCGTTAACAACATTCCCGGGATTCAATCATCAAACACACGAAAGCGCGTTGTTGTGGGATTGTCAGGTGGTGTTGATTCTAGTGTAGCGGCATATCTCTTGAAAGAACAAGGGTATGAAGTGATCGGTATGTTCATGAAGAACTGGCATGACGACTCCGTGACCATTAGCAAAGAATGCCCCTGGCTTGATGACTCCAATGATGCCATGATCGTAGCCCAGCATTTGGAAATTCCTTTTCAAGCCATTGATCTTAGTGAAGAATACAAAACCCGTATTGTAGACTACATGTTTGCTGAATATCAGAACGGGCGCACACCCAATCCTGATGTACTGTGCAATCGTGAAATTAAATTCGACATATTTTTAAATGCAGCTTTAAAACTCGGAGCTGATTATGTGGCAACAGGGCATTACACTCGAAAAGGTACGATAGAGAAAGATGGCAAAACGGTTTACCAACTTTTATCAGGAAAAGATCCCAACAAAGACCAAAGCTACTTTCTCTGCCAACTTACGCAGGCGCAATTGGCCAAATCGCTTTTTCCTATTGGAGAATTACTAAAGCCAGAAGTACGCGCGATTGCAAAAGAAATTAATTTGGTAACTGCTGATAAAAAAGATTCTCAAGGATTGTGCTTTATCGGAAAAGTTCACCTACCCGAATTTTTACAACAACGGCTTGAAACCAAAAAAGGAAAAGTGATTGCCATACCTGCAGATTCACCATCGTTTAAAAACGGATATGATGAAACCGACCTTGAAAATATTGCCAAGCCTTATCCCCTTGATGATTCATTGGGCAACGTGATTGGTGAACATAACGGTGCCCATTATTATACGATTGGGCAAAGACGTGGCCTTAACATTGGAGGATTCGCGGAGCCGCTCTTTATCATTGGAACGGACACAAGGAAGAACATCATCTATGCAGGCATGGGCGAAGATCATCCTGGTTTATACCGCAAAGGCTTATTGGTTCCAAATACAGATGAGCATTGGGTGCGGAGTGATTTAAAATTGAATACCGGTGAGTCAAAAAAATTTCAGGGTCGCATCCGCTATAGGCAACCCCTCGAGAAGTGTACGCTTCACAAAAGAGACGAAGGCCTGTTCATTATTTTTGATCAGCCGCAAAGAGGTGTTGCACCGGGGCAATTTGTTGCCTGGTATGATGAGGAAGAATTGATTGGATCTGGGGTGATAAGCTAGCTTAATTTTCCTCTATCCTCCCGTCACCTTCGGTATTCAATCAGATTTTCATTCAATAATACTATTTCATCAAGGTATTTTCTTAATTTTACTACTTCACAAAAAATCAAATTTATATGAACAAACAAAAATCTATAGTAATGCTTGTTTTTGCACTTGTGCTAACGCTGGCAAGCTTTAATTCTAACGCTCAATATCAAAAAGGTGATTTCCTTCTAAATGGCGGGATTGGCTTTGGCTCTTATTACGGAGGAGGTGCTTCCCTCAACATAAATGGAGAATATTCCATAACTGATGAAATTGGAATTGGTCCCTACCTTGGGTATAGAAGTTACAATCGTGGATACAGTTCTTATAAGTATAAATATAGTTTTATTAATTTTGGCTTCCGAGGTTCATACCACTTCTCAAAGTTATTTAAGATTAACAACGAGAAACTTGACATTTATGGTGGAGCCTTCTTAGGCTATGTTACCTCAAATTACACTTCAGACTATGCCGGCTCATACATTGATCCTTACGGAAGTTCTGTTCAAACAGGGATACACGCAGGCGCCCGATATTTCTTCTCACCTCAGTTTGCAGCCTATGGTGAATTAAGTGCGGGTGTTAGATCTTCGCCAGTTATTTTAGGCTTATCGATTAAATTCTAAAATTAATTTTCCGACAAAAAAATAGGCACTCAAACGGTGTCTATTTTTTTTGCCTATACCCAATTAAAAGTGATTGACTTTACAACCCGCAGAGGATTAAAAGTGTTATGGGTTTTCTTTGAACCCACTCACCCCACCGGAGACTATGTATTTCATAGCAATGGTACCCGAAACATTTAAGAGTGTAACTTTCTCACGGGGCACAACATAGTGTATCCCTGAAATAGCATACGAATGCGGTAGATAAACTGACACCATTTCATTCAGCCCCAACTCCGATAGATCGGCTTGTGTAATGAACCCTATTTGATAAAGCTTATTTTCTTTGTTGATTTCAACCAACACCGCCTTATCAAATTTTCTTTTATCGCCCACAAATGCACCTATCAAATCTTTCACGGACGAATAAATCAACTTCACAAAAGGTATCCTGTTGATTAAATGATCCAACCACTCTTCCACCGTCTTGAAGGCAAAGTTGCTGGTGAGATAACCGAATACAGTAATCACCACCAGTATGATAGCAACGCCCACACCGGGGTAAGGTAAATTCAACAGTCCATCCAGCCATTGAAAGGATACAAAGAAGAAAGAGATAGTAGCTACCAAGGGCACGATAAACAACATGCCACTAAAAAAATAGCGAATGATTTTACGTATTATTATTTCCATAGGCGTAGTAAATAAAAAAGGCTTCCAAGTTGAACCGGGAAGCCTTTCATTTTTATATTTTGAATGACTTACAGGGCTATTCCAATAAATGATTTAAACGCTATACCCATAAGGCCTGTGATGAACATGGTAATGCCCAGCCCCTTCAGTGGAGCAGGAACGTTCGAATACTTCATCTTCTCCCGAATAGCTGCCAGTGCAACGATCGCGAGCATCCAACCGATGCCACCGCTTACACCAAACACTGTTGCTTCTGTTAACGTATAGTCACGTTGAATCATGAACAATGAAGAGCCAAGGATGGCGCAGTTTACAGCAATCAACGGAAGAAAAATTCCCAACGATGAATATAATGCCGGCGATGCTTTTTCAATAACCATCTCCACAAGCTGAACAATGGCCGCGATGGTACAGATAAACATAATGAACTGTAAGAACTCCAGGTTCATGCCTTCGAAGCCAGCACCCAACCACGACAACGCGCCTTCTTTCAACAGATACTCCTGAATCAACCAGTTGGCCGGAACGGTGATACCGTTAACAAATATGACAGCAGCACCCAAGCCAATAGCAGTGGATACTTTCTTTGATACCGCCAAGTATGAACACATGCCTAAGAAATAGGCGAAGATCATGTTCTCAACGAAGATGGATCTTATTCCAATATTTATTAATTCCATATTTCTAATTATTAATGTTCTACGTATCCTGTTTTTGAACGCTGTACCCAGATAATGATGCCCAATATCATGAAGGCTCCGACCGAATCAACCATCAACGAGTTACTGGTGTAAGTGATACCCAATTCTTTAAAAACCGAGTAATTGAATATGGATCCTGATCCTAAAAATTCACGGAAGAAAGCGACAACCAAGATAATCCAGGCATAGCCCATTCCGTTGCCAAGTCCATCAAGAACAGAATCATATGGCTTGTTACCCATAGCAAAGGCTTCTAGGCGACCCATTACAATACAATTGGTAATAATCAATCCTACAAATGCCCCTAACACCTTATACATCGGATAGCTATACGCTTTTAAAACCTCGGCTACCAAGGTAACCAAACACGCCACCACCGCGAGTTGCACAATGATGCGAACCCGATTTGGAATGAGGTTGCGCATCAACGAAATCACCAAGTTGGATAGTGCAATCACTACGATTACAGAGATGCCCATTATCAGTGTTGGTTGCATCTTCACGGTCACCGCTAGGGCTGAGCAAATTCCCAACACCTGAACTGTAATCGGGTTGTCTTCATTTAAGGGATCGGAAACAAACTTCTTACGCCGCTTCGAGAAGAGAGGCTCGGCCTCTTTCTTTACTACTTCTTCTATTGCTACTTCCGCCATACTATTTTCGGATTATGTTTCTTACCTATTGAACCATAGCAGTATTACTGCCTGAATCGTCTTTTACCTTCTTAA